>NZ_JBFPKP010000018.1:0-146039 GCF_040948855.1 Paraburkholderia sp. BR10882
CTTCCGGCGCGCCTTTCACGAGCAGCATCTCGCCTTGCGCCGAGCGGTTCAGCGTGGCCATGAACTTGTGTTCGGACTCGAACGGAATGCCGTCGATGCGTGGCGCGGCGGCGGCTTCGGCACCGCGGTCCATGCCGAGCTTGCCGGCGAACGGGTAGAGCGCGCCCTCGGTCGGGTCGCCTTCCACTTTCCATTTGCCGTCTTCTTCGAAGAGTCCGGCGTCGTTGCACAGCATGGATACGCGGCCCATGAGCGTGAGCACCTCGGGCCGTTCGGCGCCGAGCGCCTTCCCGCCCGCGCGGACTTCGCCTTCGGGTGCGTAGCCGTCGCCGGTCACTTCATAGGGCGCGTCGGCCGTCACGACCGAGGTCACCATCATCTCCATGAGGGTGAGCGTGCCGGTCTTGTCCGAGCAGATGCGCGAGACGGACCCCAGCGTTTCGACGGCGGGCAGGCGGCGGATGATGGCGTTGCGCTTCGCCATGCGCTGCACGCCGATGGCGAGCGTGATGGTGATGAGCGCGGGCAGGCCTTCCGGAATCACCGAGACCGCGATGCCCACCACCGCCTGGAACAACTGGATGAAGGTCATGTGGCCGAGCCAATGGCCCCATGCGAAGAGCAGCACGCTGATGATGCCGATGGCGATCGTAATGACGTATCCAAACTTCTTGATCTGGCGTAGCAGCGGCGTTTCCAGCGCGCTGACCTCGGCCAGCATCTCGTTGATGCGGCCAAGCTCCGTCTGGCTGCCCGTCGCCACGACGATGCCGGTTGCGCGGCCCGAGAGGACCATCGTGCCGGAAAAGGCCATATTCTCGCGATCGCCCACGGTGGCGTGCGCCGGCACCGCGCCGGTGTTCTTCTCCGCAGGCACGGATTCGCCCGTGAGCGCCGCCTCTTCCGTGCGCAGGTTGCGCGCCTCGACGAGGCGGATGTCCGCGGGGATCTTGTCGCCCGATTCCAGCAGCACGATGTCGCCGGGCACGACCTCTTCGGCGGGGACGAGGCGCACCTCGCCGGCGCGCAGCACGCGCGCCTCCGCGGAGAGCATGTTGCGAATCGAGTCGAGCGCTTTCTCGGCGCGCCCTTCCTGCAGGAAGCCCAGCAGCGAATTGAGGATGACCACCGCGAAGATGATCGAGGCGTCGAGCCACAGGCTCAGCATCAGCTTGATGAAGCCCGCCGCGAGCAGCACGTAGATGAGCACGTTGTTGAACTGGGCAAGCAGACGCACGAGGGGGCCACTCTTCTTGCCCTGGGGCAGGACGTTTGGCCCATAGGTGCCCAGGCGCTGCGCGGCGTCCGCCACATCGAGCCCTTGCGACGGATTCACGCTGAGCTGGCGCTCGATCTCGGCAGCGGGCATGGCGTGCCACTGTACTGCGCCCGCACCTGTTGCCGCATTCTCGGCAGAACTCATCTTCGCCCCCTTGGTTGCGCAGAGATTCAACGCAATAGTAAGTTTTTTTCGCAACAGGCACGCGCAACCTGGTGCGCGTGCAGTTTTGGTTCGAGGCTGCCGCCGTGGGATGTATGGCAACATCTTCCTGACACGACCCGCACGAGTCATTCCATGCGCATCACGCCACTGCCTCCGCTGCCCTGCCTCGTCGCGTTCGAAGCCGCCGTGCGTCACGCCAGCTTCACGCGTGCGGCTGCCGAACTGCACCTCACGCAAAGCGCGATCGGCCGCCAAGGGGGCGGGCGGTGTGGCTTCGCCGACGGACCCCATCAACGATACGCAGTGAACCGAAGGGCGAACTGGGCGTGATCGCGGCGGGTGCGATTGCCGATATGGTCGTGCTCGATGGTAATCCGCTCGCCGACATCGGCATGGTGGCCGGTGAGGTCGAGCGGATTGAATATGTGCCGCAGCGAGGGAAGATGGTGAAGGCGCGGGTGGAGGGATGAGCGCCCACCCTCGGTTAGTTGTCCAAATGCTCGCAGTCAGCGACGCACGAGCGCAACAACGTACACGCACGGGCCCTTGCCCGGATTGAAGAACGCGCAGTCGGCAGGCGGCCCGAGCTGGAGGCAGTCGCCGGCTTCGAGCGTGTGAACCTGCTCGCCTTCCTCGAATACCAGCGTGCCGCTGCGCACCCAGATCTGCTGATGCTGGAACGTGAACGCCGACGCCGGATACGCAACGCGAACCCCGCCCGGCAACGCGATCTCCACGAGGTCGAGCATGCCGCCGTTGCGCGGCGAGACGGCCCGGCGTGTGTAGCCGGTTTCGGGGTCCTGCCAGATTTGCTGGTCGGCGGCGCGGCTCAAACGCTCGCCGGTTTGCTCCGCGAGCGCGAGCAGCATGGACAGCTGCAGGCCAAAGGCACCCGAAAGCCGGCCGAGCACGGTAGCGGTAGGACTCGCTTCGCCGCGCTCGATCTTGCTGATCATCGCCTTGGAAACGCCCGAACGCTCGGCCATGTCCGCGAGCGACCAGCCGCGCGATTCGCGCTCGATGCGCACGCGCGTGGAAATGGCGGAGGTGGGGTCGGTGAGCGGTCGGTCCATGAGTCGATTATACGGGCCGGCTTGTGGCGTATCGCTCAGGCGCAGAGATTTTGAATGGTTCCTCGCCGGTGCGCGACTGTTGCCGCAGTTTTACCGTGGCCCCCACCTCGCGACGCTATGTCAGTTCCCGGGTGATGAACTGCGCGCGCCCGCGGCCGAAGGACCAGTCCGCATCGTCGTTCTCGACGATCGACACGATGACGTCGTCCGGCGAAATGCCGCATTGGGTTTGCAGCTTTTCGACGAGCAGGCGATAGAACTCGACCTTTTGCGGCTCGGTGCGCTTGCGGCTCACCGCCGTGAGCAAGATGACGTCTCTCGATCGTGTGTACCCGAGTCCGGTGTCTTCCACCACCAGTTCGCCGGGACGATGCTGGTTGACGCTCTGGTAGCGATCGGTAACGGGTACATCGAAGGCCTGAACCATGGCCTCATGGGCGGCGTCGAGAAGCGCCCGCACCTGTTCGTCGGTGCGGCCCTCGATGATGTCGAATTTGAGCATTGGCATGTGAACTTCTCCTTGAGTGGGACAGCGTGAGGGTGTCACTCCGATAGCCCGTCAGACCTGGAGCGCCTGGATTCACGATTTGAGTTTGGCGATTATTGCTGGCGGCGTGCGAACGAGACCGGGTAGGCAGCGGAACGCGCATTGATCATCGGGTCTTCGACTTCAATGCCGGCCGGCAAGGCGTTGGGAAGGAACAGCAGACTACGTTGGGCCACCTGATTGTCCGCCACGGCTTTCGTGATCGAGATCGTGCCCAGTTCCACGGTGCGATGCGCGCTCGACCACGCTACGGACGGATCGTCGAGCTTGTCGCCCGCTTGAGCGATCTGCAGAACGAGACGGAACCGCACGGGCGCATGCGATACGCGCTGGCGGATTTCCGACTGCAGGTAGTCTGGCGCCTTCTTTGCTGCGTCGGCATCCGCCAGGTAGTGCGCGCCGCCAACCGGCAGGATTTGATAGCGCCCGTACGTCACGACGCCCTTCGAATCAATAAATCTGAACGTGTTGACCCCGAAGTAGGGCAGTGACGCATAGCTGCGCGGGTATGGCTTGTGGGCGGTGAGGAATGCCTTTGCCACCGGATGGCTGCCCAGATAAACGTCCAGCGGAGTCGGCTTCGGTGTGTTCGGGCCACTCGTTCCGAGGGCAATCAGCAGATCGCGGAAATCGTCGGCTGTCGCGGAAGGAAACCCGTTGAACGAGTGCGCGACGATATCGGTGTCGTTGCCGTTCGGCAGCTTGAACTTGATGGCCATGCCGCGAGGGGACGCAAGGGGATGGTCGTCGGAAATATCGGGGATGCCGGCGAAGTTCGAAAAGCGCACGACGACCGGAACCGCGGTCTGGAAATGCGGCGCCTTGCTCACGGCCGGCGCGCTCGCGCTGGGCGTGAAAGTGCCCTCGAGCACGATGCCTTTGGCATGCACCGCCCGCGCGTACGGATGCTTGCCGAATACCCCATTCAGGGCGTCCACGAGTTGTACCGGGGTCGACTTTTGAGCGGGCGGGGATGCCGTTGTCTGGGCAGTCGCGGCTTGCCCCGTCGACAGGGCTAACAGGATCGCTAACGAAAAACGGGGCACGGATCGGTTCATGCTTGGGGACTCTTCGGTTGGATGAGGGCTGGACGAGACAGCGCAAGTCTAGTCGATATCGACAATAATGACAATTATATATGTCATTATGGTTAATATGGTCCCGTCCAGGGCGGGGCTATAATCGCCCGCTACGCCTGCTGATCCATACCTCTTTCCCGTGACTACCAAGAACGACGTCTTGCGCGCGCTGCAACGAGAACCGTTGACTGTCGTCCAACTCTGCGAGCGGCTTGCCGTGACGCGCACGGCGATCAACATGCAGTTGAAGCAACTGGAAGCGGAGGGGCTCGTTCAACGGCGGAAATTGCTGCAAACCGGGACTCCGGGAAAACCGGCAGTCCTCTATGAGGCCGCGCCGGGCAGTGAAGATGCATCGTCGAGCGCGTACCCCGGGTTCCTGCTCGGCCTTCTCGCCACACTCAAGCATCGGTTCGACGACCGTGAGCTCGAGGAAATCCTCACGGAAACGGGCCGCCGCCTTGCGCGCGAGAACGGCCTGCCCGCATCACGCGACTTCAAGACGAATCTCGCCGACGCCATGGCAATCGTCGACGCGCTCGGCGCGCACACGGAAGCCGTCCCCGATGGCGACGCAATCATGGTCCGCAATTACAGCTGCCCGGTTGCGGGTGCTGTGCGTGAAACGCCATGCGTATGTCGCGCGCTCGCAGCGTATTTTTCCGAGGCGACTGGCCGCCCGGTCAGCGAGCACTGCTTACGCGAAGGCCGGCTCATCTGCCAATATCGCATCGCCAGGAAATAACGGGACCACGCTGCCCGCGCCGCGCTGATCGGAGCCCGGCACGCGCCAACTGCAGCGCTGCGTGCCGGCAAACATACGCCACCCAGTCGAGCGGGACAAATGACAATCCGTGATGGGTGGCATCACATTTAGTGAAGCCGGCAGGCGGAGTTCACCCGAGTACTTTGCGCCAACACCGGATCAATCCCAGGTTTCACCAGTATCCGTTCGTCTACTATAGTAGATGGCATCGAGCGCGCCCAAAAGGAGCCGGCATGCCACGTGAAATCCGTCTGAACGCTTTCGACATGAACTGCGTGGGCCACATTCAGCAAGGCTTGTGGACACATCCGCGCGACCAGTCGAGCCGCTATACGGAACTCCAGTACTGGACCGACTACGCGAAGAAGCTCGAACGGGGCCTCTTCGACGGCATTTTCTTCGCCGACGTCGTCGGCGTATACGACGTCTACGGCGGCAATGCCGACGCCGCGCTGCGCGGCGCGGTGCAGGTGCCCGTGAACGATCCCACGCTCGTCATTCCCGCCATGGCCGCGGTGACGCAGCATTTGGGTTTTGGCGTGACGGCCAATCTCACGTATGAACAGCCGTTTCTGTTCGCGCGGCGCATGTCCACGCTCGACCATCTCACGGGCGGGCGCATCGGCTGGAACATCGTGACGGGCTACCTCGACAGCGCGGCCCGCGCCATCGGCATGGACGGCCAGAACGCTCACGACGACCGCTACGCTCTGGCCGACGAATACATGGCGCTCGTCTACAAGCTCTGGGAAGGCAGCTGGGACGACGACGCCGTCCTCAACGATCGCGCCGGCGGCATCTACGCCGACCCCGCGCGCGTGCGGATGATTCATCATCGCGGGCCGCAATACAAGGTGGATGCGATGCATCTGTGCGCGCCGTCGCCACAGCGCACGCCGGTGCTGTACCAGGCGGGGTCGTCCACGCGCGGCAGGCGTTTCGCCGCGACGCACGCCGAATGCGTGTTCATCAACGGTCAGAACAGGGAAGGCGTAAAGGAGATCGTCGGAGACATTCGGGCGCAAGCGGTGCAACTCGGGCGCGCGGCCGACGACGTGAAGGTCTTTCTGGGCGCGACGCTGATCGTCGGACGCACGGATAGCGAAGCGCGCGAGAAGTTCGACGAGTACCGGCGCTACGTGAGTTCGGAAGCGGCGCTCGCGCACGCGGCGGCGTCGCTTGGCATCGACTTCGCGCGTTACGACCTCGACGAGCCCATCGAGACGGGCAAGAGCCAGGCGATCGTGTCGAACGTCGAGGCCATGACGCGCAGCGCCGGGCCGCAATGGACGCGCCGCAAGCTGCTCGAGCAGATGGTGCTTGGCAGCCGTCAGGCGCCGTGGGTCGGCTCTGCGCAGAGCATCGCGCAGACGCTGATCGAGTGGAGCGAAACGGCCGGCGTGGATGGCTTCAATCTCTCGCGCACGGTGGTGCCGGAATGCTTCGACGACGTGGTCGAACTGCTGGTGCCCGAACTGCAAGCACGTGGCGTGTATAAAAGCGCGTATCGTGAGGGCACCCTGCGCGAAAAGCTCTCCGGCCGCGCGCGCCTGCCGGCCTCTCACGCGGCAGCGCAGTATCGCGGCGCGCGCGTGAACGAGGCATGAGCGAGGCATGAAAATCGGGCACTGAATTCCCGCTACGAGGAGACCGCGGCAAGCGGGCGAGAATATGGTAGACAAATCCCTCTTTCGCGACGCCATGTCCGGTCTTGGCGCCGCCGTGAACATCGTCACCACCGATGGCGACGCCGGGCGCGCCGGCTGCACGGCGTCCGCCGTGTGCGGCGTGACGGACGAGCCACCCACGCTGCTCGTCTGCATCAATCGCACGAGCCGCAACAACGCGATCCTGCGCGAGAACGGGCGGCTCTGCGTGAACGTGCTGGCGGCCGATCAGCGCGAGGTGGCCACGCGCTTCGCCACGAAAGACATCGACATGGACGAACGTTTCGCGCTCGCCGAGTGGTATCGGCTCGAAACGGGCGCGCCCGCGCTGCGCGGCGCGGTGAGTTCGTTCGATTGCCGCATCGCGCGCACAACCGAAGTCGGCACGCACACGGTGTTCTTCTGTGAGATCAAGGCGGCGCGCATGGTGGGCGGGCGCGACGGGCTGATCTGGTTCGGCCGCGCGTTTCATCGCGTGCTCGCACAGGCGCAAGCGGCAGCGGCGGCGGCGGCGGCCTGAGCGTGACGCGCACGCCTTCCCAAGGCGCTGCCGGTTCCCGTTCGTCGGACGAAACGGGGCCGCCGGGGCTTGGCGCGGCGCAACGCGGCAAGGCCGCCTCGCTCGCATTGCTGCTCCTCGCGCAAGTGGCGGCGATGGGCGTGTGGTTTTCGTCGAGCACCGTGGTGGTCCTCATCAAGCAGGCGCACGCCATTGCCGCCTTCGACGAAGCCTTGCTCACGAGCGCCGTGCAGTGCGGATTCGTGGCCGGCACCATCACGTCCGCGTTACTTTCGCTGCCCGACCGCTACGATCTGCGCCGGCTGCTCGCGGGTTCCGCGCTCGTGGCGGCCGTGGCCACGGCGTCGCTCGCGTTCCTGCCGCCGGTCGGCGGTGCGGTCGTTGCGCTGCGGTTCATCACGGGCATGTGCATGGCGGGCGTGTATCCCGTCGGCATGCGGCTCGCGGCCACCTGGGCGCAAGGCGATCTCGGTCTGCTCGTCGGCCTGCTCGTGGGCGCGCTCACGCTCGGCTCGGCAAGCCCGCATCTGCTGGCGGCCACGGGCGGGCTCGGCTGGCGCACGATCTATGGCGTCGCCGCGGCGTGCGCGGCGTGCGCCGCGGTGCTGATCGGCTTTGCGGGCATCGGGCCGAATATCCGGCGCGCCACGCGCATCGACGTTGCGAAGGTCGCGCAGGCGTGGCGGCGGCCCGCCTTGCGGCTCGCCAATCTCGGTTACCTCGGCCACATGTGGGAGCTTTACGCGATGTGGGCGTGGCTCGCGCTGTTCCTGCAGCAGACGTTCGTCGCGCGCGGCATGGCCAATGCCCGCACGCGCGCGGAGTGGATGACCTTCAGCGTGATCGCGATCGGCGCGGCGGGCGCGTGGCTCGGCGGCGTGCTGGCGGACCGCGTGGGGCGCACGGCCGTCACGGTCGGCGCGATGGCGACGAGCGCAACGTGTGCCGCGCTGATGGGCTGGCTGGCTCACGCGCCGCTCATCGTGATGGGCGCGGTCGCGCTCGTGTGGGGCGTCTCGGTGATCGCCGATTCCGCGCAGTTTTCGGCGAGCGTGGCCGAACTGGCCGATCCGGACTCGGTCGGCACGCTGCTGACCGCGCAGACTTGCGCGGGTTTTCTGCTCACGCTGGTGAGCATTCATCTCGTGCCGTACGCGGTGGCGTGGCTGGGATGGCGGGGCGGCTTCGGCATGCTGGCCGTGGGACCGGCGCTCGGCTGTGCGGCGATGCTGCGGTTGCGGCGGCATCCCGATGCGGTGCGGCTTGCGGGTGGGCGTCGGTGATCCGCAATGGCGCACGCAGGCGGGAATCGAAAAGCAGAGGAAAACTGAACAATTGGTGTGCGCTGCGTGGTTCCACGCACCCTGCCGTTCGTGGACCTTTCCACAGAACCACGACATGCGGTACCTTAACGCGAATATTGGCTACGTCCCGCGCAAGAGGAGCTTGTCACGCATGTCCGCAAGACTGAACGAATTCCAGCAGCCCATTGGGGACCCTGTCACCGGCTGGCAAGCGCGCGAAAGGCCGGCGCGTGTGACGATCGAGGGCCGGTTCTGCCGCATCGAGCCGATCGACCTCGACCGCCACGCCGCCGATCTCTTCGAAGCCTACGGCACGGCGGCCGACGGTCGCGACTGGACCTACCTGTT
The DNA here is from genome assembly GCF_040948855.1 of Paraburkholderia sp. BR10882. Lineage (NCBI taxonomy): Bacteria > Pseudomonadati > Pseudomonadota > Betaproteobacteria > Burkholderiales > Burkholderiaceae > Paraburkholderia > Paraburkholderia sp. BR10882. Next base: position 8,749 of record NZ_JBFPKP010000018.1, read on the forward strand.
CTCCGAGCCCTTCACCGACTTCGCCGCGTTTCGCGAATATCTCGCGAAAGCGGCTGCATCGAGCGACCCGTTCCATTACGCCGTGATCGACCGCGCGAGCGGGAAGGCCGTGGGTACGTTCGCGCTCATGCGCATCGAGCCGGTGCATGGCGTAATCGAAGTGGGCAGCGTGACGTTTTCGCCGCGCCTGAAGCAAACGCCGCTTTCCACCGAGGCGCAGTACCTGCTGATGCGCTACGTGTTCGACGATCTCGGCTACCGGCGCTACGAATGGAAATGCGACAGCCTCAACGCGCCTTCGCGCAAGACGGCGTTGCGTCTGGGCTTCCAGTTCGAGGGCATTTTCCGCCAGGCGATCGTGTACAAGGGCCGCAACCGCGACACCGCGTGGTTCGCGATCATCGACCAGGACTGGCCGCTCGCGAAAGCCGCATTCGAGAAGTGGCTCTCGAAAGAGAACTTCGACGCGCAAGGCCAGCAGCGCGCGTCGCTTGCGAGCTTGAGAGAAGCGGCAACCTCCTGAATGTGCGTGCTGCATGAAGGCACATGGGTCGATGCGCCCATTTGCTACCTCGAAGACCTGTTCGTCGATCCCGCTTGCCGCGGCCAGGGCATCGGCAGGCGGCTCATCGAAGACCTCATCGCACTGGCGCGTTCGCGCGCATGGTCGCGTCTTTACTGGCATACGCGCGAGGACAACCCCGCGCGCAAGCTCTACGACGAATTCGCGCAAGCCGACGATTTCGTACGGTATCGGTTGCAGTTCTAAACCGCTCTCTGGGTCAGCGTTCCCACGTCCCGAGCCCGATAGATAGGATTGTAACGAGTATTGTCACGATCGTTTCATCGGTATAGGATGAGTGCGAATAAACCACCACGGTTTGATGTGCATTGCACAAATTCGCCACCCAGCCTATGTCAGAAGCCTCAACGAACTCGCTCGTCGTGCTGCGCGGCGCGCCCGCCCAGCATGCTGCGCATTTAGCGCGCAACGCCGGCGTGGCGTTCGACGCGGCGTGGCTCGACGCCTTGCGCGTCAACCAGTCCGCCGTCGAGCGGCGCACGGCCACGCTCGGCACGCGCCGCGCGGTCAAGAAGGACGCGCAGGCCGCGTGGCTCCTGAAGGCCATCACCTGCATCGATCTCACCACGCTCAACGGCGACGACACCGAAGGCCGCGTGCGGCGCCTGTGCACGAAGGCGCGCCACCCCGTGCGCGCCGACCTGCTCGCGGCGCTCGGCTTCGCGCCCGATGCCATCACGACAGGCGCGGTGTGCGTGTACCACCGCTTCGTTGCGGCAGCCGTGGATGCGCTGGCAGGCAGTGGCATTCCCGTCGCGGCAGTTTCCACCGGTTTTCCGGCGGGCCTCAATCCGCACGCGCTCAAGCTCAAGGAAATCGAGGCCTCCGTTAAGGACGGCGCCGAGGAAATCGACATCGTCGTCACGCGCGAGCACGTGCTCACCGGCAATTGGCGCGCGCTCTACGACGAAGTGCGCGAGTTTCGCGCGGCCTGCGGCGACGCGCATCTGAAGGCGATTCTCGCCACGGGCGACATTCGCGTGCTGTCGAACATCGCCCGCGCGTCGATGGTCTGCATGATGGCGGGCGCGGACTTCATCAAGACATCCACGGGCAAGGAAGGGGTCAACGCCACGCTCGACGTTTCGCTCGTGATGGTGCGCATGATCCGGGAATACCGCGAGCGCACCGGCGCGCTGGTGGGCTTCAAGCCTGCTGGCGGCGTCTCGAATGCCAAAACCGCGCTCGCGTACCAGATCCTCATGAAGGAAGAGCTGGGGCGGCCCTGGCTCGAGCCCGAGTTGTTTCGCTTCGGCGCTTCGAGCCTGCTCGCCGACATCGAGCGCCAGCTCGAACACCATGTGAGCGGCCGCTATTCCGCCTTCCACCGCCACCCCGTAGCCTGAGCAGACCATACCGATGAGCGTAGCCGAGTATTTCCGAACGATGGATTACGGTCCCGCCCCCGAGGACGATCAGCCCGTGCGCGCGTGGCTCGCGCAGCACGAGGCCGCGTTTGGGCATTTCATTGACGGCGCGTGGCGCGAAAGTGCCGATGGCGCGCGCTTCGAAGTACGCGCGCCCGCCACGGGCGAGGCGCTCGCCGCCGTGGCGCAAGGCGGTGCGGCGGACGTAGCGGCGGCCGTCGCGGCGGCGCGCGCGGCGCAGCCCGAGTGGTACGCCATGGGCGGTGCGGCGCGCGCGCGGCATCTCTACGCGCTCTCGCGCATGGTGCAGCGCCACAGCCGCCTCTTCGCCGTGCTCGAGGCGCTCGACAACGGCAAGCCGATTCGCGAGGCGCGCGACATCGACGTGCCGCTCGTGGCGCGCCATTTCCTCCATCACGCGGGTTGGGCGCAGCTTCAGGAGAGCGAGCTGGAAGGCTGGTCGCCGCTCGGCGTGATCGGCCAGATCGTGCCGTGGAATTTCCCGCTGCTGATGCTCGCGTGGAAAGTGGCGCCCGCCATCGCACTTGGGAACTGCGTTGTGCTCAAGCCCGCCGAATACACGCCGCTCACCGCGCTGCTGTTCGCCGAACTGGCGCATCGCGCCGGCCTGCCCAAGGGCGTGCTCAACGTGGTGACGGGCGACGGCGGCACGGGCGCGGCGCTCGTCGAGCATCCCGGCGTCGACAAGATCGCGTTCACGGGCTCGACCGAAGTAGGTCGCCTCATCCGCACGGCCACGGCCGGCACGGGCAAGTCGCTCACGCTCGAACTGGGCGGCAAGTCGCCGTTCATCGTGTTCGACGACGCCGACCTCGACGGCGCCGTGGAAGGCGTGGTGGACGCCATCTGGTTCAACCAGGGCCAGGTATGCTGCGCGGGCTCCCGGTTGCTGGTGCAGGAGGGCGTCGAGGCGCGCTTTATCGAGAAGCTCAAGCGCCGCATGGCGACGCTGCGCGTCGGGCCCTCGCTCGACAAGGGCATCGACATTGGCGCGATCGTCGATCCGGTACAGCTCGAACGCATCGAGTCGCTCGTGGAAGCCGGGCGGCGCGAAGGCTGCAACGTGTGGCAGCCGCGCGAAGTCGAGTTGCCATCGGGCGGCTGCTTCTATCCGCCGACGCTCGTGACGGGCATCGGGCCTGCCTCGACGCTCGCGCAGGAGGAAATCTTCGGGCCGGTGCTCGCGGCCATGAGCTTTCGCACGCCGGAAGAGGCCGTGGCGCTCGCCAACAATTCGCGCTACGGCCTCGCCGCGAGCGTGTGGAGCGAGACCATCGGGCGCGCGCTCGACATCGCGCCGCGTCTGCAGTGCGGCGTGGTGTGGATCAACGCGACGAACCTGTTCGACGCGAGCGTGGGCTTCGGCGGCTATCGCGAATCGGGCTTCGGCCGCGAGGGCGGCCGCGAAGGCGTATTCGAATATCTGAAGCCGGCCGCATGGAGCAAGCTGCCGATGCGCGCGCAACGTGAGGTGCGCCCGCCGGCGCCAGACTTTGCGCCCGCGGGCGGCGGTCTCGATCGCACTGCGAAGCTTTTTATCGGCGGCAAACAGGTACGGCCCGATAGCGGCTATTCACACGCCATCTACGCACCAAACGGTGAATGGGTGGGCGAAGTCGGTGCGGGCAGCCGCAAGGACGTGCGCGACGCCGTTGCCGCCGCGCGCGGCGCGGGCAAGTGGACCCGGATGAGCACGCACGCTCGCGCCCAGGTGCTGTACTACCTCGCGGAAAACCTGAGCGCGCGCGCCGAAGAATTCGCACGGCAACTCACGCGCCGCGCCGGGCACGACGCGCGCGCGGCCGGGCATGAAGTGGAGATGGCGATCGACCGGCTCTTCAGCTACGCGGCGTGGGCCGACAAGTTCGATGGCGCGGTGCATACCCCGCCGTTGCGCGGTGTCGCGCTCGCCATGCACGAGGCGCTGGGCGTGGTCGGCATCGCCTGCCCCGACGAAGCGCCGCTGCTCGGCTTCGTTTCGCTGATCGCACCGGCGCTCGCAATGGGCAATCGCGTCGTGGCGCTGGCGAGCGAGGCGTGCCCGCTGGCGGCAACGGACTTCTATCAGGTCGTGGAAACCTCGGATGTGCCTGCGGGCGCGCTCAACATCCTGACCGGCGAGCGCGCCGCGCTGCTGCCGGCCCTCGCGAAGCACGACGACGTGGACGCGCTCTGGTGCTTCGGCACGGCGGCCGATTCGTCCCTCGTGGAGCGCGAGTCGGTGGGCAACCTGAAGCGGACCTTCGTCGATCATGGCCGCGAGGTTGACTGGTTTGACCGGACGAGCGCAGGATTGCCGTTCCTGCGCCATGCCGTGCAGGTGAAGAACATCTGGATACCGTACGGCGACTGAGCGCTTCGAACAAGAAAACGCCAGATCAATGGAGACAAAAGCATGCTGAAGAATCTCGACCCGCTTCTGAACGCCGATGTCCTGCAAGCGCTGCGCGCGATGGGTCACGGCGACGAACTCGTCGTTTGCGACGCCAACTTTCCCGCCGACTCCGTTGCGCGCGCCACGGTGCTCGGCAAGCTCCTGCGCATCGACGGCGCCGATGCGCCCCGCGCCGTGCGCGCGATCCTCTCCGTGCTGCCGCTCGACACCTTCGTCGAAGCCCCGGCCATGCGCATGGAAGTGGTCGGCGAACCCAACACGATTCCCGCCGTGCAGCACGAAGCGCAGGCCGAGGTCGACGCAGCGGAAGGCCGCGCCGTGCCGTTCGCGCCTATCGAGCGCCATGCGTTCTATGCGCGCGCCCGCAAGGCCTACTGCGTGATCGCCACGGGCGAAACGCGCGGCTACGGCTGCTTCGTGTTCACCAAAGGCGTGCTGCTCGCGCCCGACGCGCCGCGCGGCAGGGAGCAGGGCCAATGAGCGGGCGCGTCGTCATCCTCGGCATCTATGTGACCGATCTCGCATTTCGCGCGAGCCGCATGCCGATGATCGGCGAGACGCTCGCCGGATCGGCATTCGCGATGGGGCCGGGCGGCAAGGGCTCGAATCAGGCCGTGGCCGCCGCGCGCGCGGGCGCGCAGGTGGTGTTCTGCACGCGTGTGGGCAACGACGCGTTCGGCGACATCGCGCGAGCGACCTGGGCCGCCGAAGGCATCACGGCGCGCACCCAGGCCGTAGACGGACTGGCCACGGGCGCGGCGCACATCTTCGTGGACGACACGACCGGCATGAACGCGATCATCGTCGCGGCGGGCGCGGCAGGCACGATGGAGCCCGGCGACGCCGAAGCGATCGAAGCCGATATTGCGGCCTCCCAGGTATTCGTCACGCAACTGGAGCAGCCGCTCGCGGCAGCGCGGCGCGGCCTCGAACTCGCGCGCCGGCATGGCGTGAAGACGGTGTTCAATCCGGCCCCCGCCATGGCGCTGCCCGACGACATCTTCCCGCTGTGCGACTACATCACGCCCAACGAGACCGAGGCGCAGGCGCTCACGGGCATCGAGATCCGCAACGCCGACGACGCGCGCCGCGCCGCCGACGTGCTGCTCGCCAAGGGCGCGGGCGCGGTCATCGTGACGCTGGGCGAAGCCGGCGCGTTGCTCCATACGCGCGATGCTTCGGTCCTGCTTCCTGCCTTCAACTGCGGCCCGGTGGTGGAAACGGCGGGTGCGGGCGACGGCTTCACGGGCGGCTTCGCGGCGGCGCTCGCGCGCGGCGACGACGCGCTCACGGCCACACGCTTTGGCTGCGCGCTGGCAGGCATTTCCGTGACGCGCCCCGGCACCGCGCCCTCCATGCCGCGCAAGGAAGAAGTCGACGCCATGCTCGCACGCACGGCGAACGCCAGCGCGCATTGAACGTTGCCAGGTGAAAACACACCGCAAAGGATGAGGTCCATGAAGTCTGCACTCTTTGCCAAATGGTTCGGTGACCGGCAGTTGAACTTCCTGCTGGCCGTGAACCTGCTGGTCGTGCTGGTTGCGGTCTGGGTGTCGCGCGGGCAGTTCGTCGGCATCGACAACCTGCAGTCGATGGGCGCGCAACTGCCCGAAGTCGCGCTGCTCGCGCTCGGCATCATGCTCTCCATGCTGTCAGGCAACGGCGGCATCGACCTGTCCGGCGTGGGGCTCGCGAATCTTTCGGGCATGATCGCCGCGCTGGTGGTGCCGCGTTTCGTGAGCGGCGACGATTCGCCCGCGCTCTATACGGCGCTCTTCATCGTGATCGTGCTTGGGATGGGGCTCCTTGGCGGTCTGCTCAACGGCGTGGTGATTGCGCGCCTCGGGCTCACGCCCATTCTCTGCACGCTCGGCACGCAACTGCTTTTCACGGGCTTCGCGGTGGCGCTGAGCAACGGCGCCTCCGTGCACGTGGATTATGTCGAACCGCTCGCCGATATCAGCAACGGCACGTTCTTTCAGATACCGATTTCGTTCCTGCTATTCGTGGCCGTGGTCGTGCTGCTGGGCTGGCTGCTCAGGCGCACGCCGTTCGGGCTGCGCCTTTACCTCATGGGCACGAACCAGCGCGCGGCGTTCTATGCGGGCATTCCGCGCGCGCGCATGCTGATCATGACCTACGCGATGTGCGGCGTGCTCGCCTCGCTCGCCGGGCTCGTGAGCGTTTCGCACACGCTCAGCGCGAAATGGGACTACGGCAATTCCTATCTGCTGATCGCCATTCTCATTGCGGTGATGGGCGGCGTGAATCCGGCGGGCGGCTACGGACGCATCATCTGCGTGTTCTTCGCCGCAACGGTGCTGCAATTCCTTTCGAGCCTCTTCAATCTGATGGGCGTTTCGCAGTTTTTTGGCGATTGCGCCTGGGGCTTCCTGCTGTTGCTCTCGCTCGCGTTCGCGGGCGGCGAGCGGGTGCGCGCGATTTTCGGTTTCGGCGGCTCCCCGTCTGCTGGCAAAGGGCGGACTTCGGGCTGACCAGCCGAACTGTGTAGCAGGCGGCCCTCGTGCCTCGGAGGTCCGCCGCCATCTCTTTCGGGGCGACGGTTAATCGGCTAATAAAAAACGGAGACATCGAACATGAAGATCAAGCGACTCAGTGTGGCGATCACGGCGTGTGCACTTGCCGCTGGCATGGCGGCCGTGGCGTATGCGGCGGAGAACCCGACCATCGTCACGGTGGTGAAGGTGACCGGCATCAGCTGGTTCAATCGGATGGACGACGGCGTCAAGGAATTCGGCAAGGACAACCCGAAAGTTTCGGTCTACCAGACCGGGCCCGGCCGCGCGGACGCCGCGCAGCAACTGAAGATCATCGACGACCTGATCGCGAAGAAAGTGAGCGCGATCGCGGTCGTGCCGTATGACCCGCCCACGCTCGAACCGGCGCTCAAGAAGGCGATGGACCGCGGCATCAAGGTCGTCACGCACGAAGCCGACAACGAAAAGAACACGATGGTCGACGTCGAGGCGTTCGACAACTCCGCCTATGGTGCCGCGCTCAACGACCGCCTCGCCTCGTGCATGCACGACGATGGCAAGTGGGCGACGATGGTCGGCTCGCTCGGCAGCCGCTCGCAGGTGCAGTGGGCCAATGGCGGCATCGACAACGCGAAGAAGAAGTTCCCGAAGATGCAGCTCGTCGAGACCAACCTCGAAACCAACAACGACGGCGAGCACGCGTATGAAGTGGCCAAGGAAGTGCTGCGCAAGCATCCTGACATCAAGGGCTTCCAGGGCTCGTCGTCGCTCGACGTGATCGGCATTGGCCGCGCCGTCGAGGAAGCGGGCCTGCAGGGCAAGATCTGCGTGTACGGCACCGGCTTGCCGACCGAGGCCGGCAAGTACCTCGAAAGCGGCGCGATCAACGGCATTGCGTTCTGGGATCCGAAGCTGGCGGGCATCGCCATGAACAAGATCGCGATGATGCTGATCGACGGCAAGACCGTGGAGAACGGCGCGAACCTCGGTCTGCCGGGTTACGAGAAGGTCACGGTGTCGAAGGGTCCGGGCAAGGGCATCATCGTGCGCGGCCAGGGCTGGGTGAGCGTCGACAAGTCGAACTACAAGCAATACAACTTCTGATCGGTAGAAGGTGGCGCGCGCAGCGGGCTCGCAGCCCGGCGCGCGCTTCGTCGCAACGTCACGAAGAGACGACATGGCTTCAGAACCGTTATTGCAGGTGCTCGGCGTGCACAAGCGCTTCACGGGCGTGCACGCCTTGCGCGGCGTGACGCTCGCGTTCGAGCGCGGGCAGATCTATCACCTGCTCGGCGAGAACGGGTGCGGCAAGAGCACGCTCATCAAGATCATCTCCGGCGCGCAGCCGCCGGACGAAGGCGAGCTGGTGATCGACGGCGCGCGCCACGCGCGGCTCACGCCGCTCGAATCGCTCGCGGCGGGCATCGAGACTGTGTATCAGGATCTTTCGCTGCTGCCCAACATGAACGTGGCCGAAAACATCGGGCTCACGACCGAACTCGCTGAGCACGCGGGGCGCCTCGCGCGCACGTTCGACCGCCGCGAACTCGCGCGCACGGCCGAGCGCGCCTTGAAGGCCGTGGGCCTGCCGGGCGACGCCGACTTCCAGGCGACGCTCATCGAACAACTGCCGCTCGCCACTCGCCAGCTCGTGGCGATCGCGCGTGCCATTGCGAGCGAGGCGAAGTTCGTCATCATGGACGAGCCCACGACCTCGCTCACGCAAAAGGAAGTGACCAACCTCATTGCCGTGCTCGGCCAGTTGCGCGCGCAGGGCGTGACCGTGCTGTTCGTGAGCCACAAGCTCGACGAGTGCTATGCGATCGGCGGCGAAGTGATCGTGCTGCGCGATGGCCAGAAAGTGACGCAAGGCCCGATCACGAACTACACCAAGGCGCAGTTGAGCGAACTGATGACGGGGCGCGAGCTTTCCACCGAACGCTACCGCAACGTCGCGGCCGAAGCCGACGTGCTGCTCGACGTTCGCGGTCTGGGTCGCACGGGCCTGTTCAGCGACGTGTCGTTCACGCTGCATCGCGGCGAGATTCTCGGCGTGACGGGTCTGCTCGATTCGGGCCGCAACGAACTCGCGCGCGCGCTTGCGGGCGTCGCGCCCGCCGATGCGGGCGAGATCGTGCTCGAAGGCCGCGCGATCGAGCTTTCGACGCCCGGCGACGCGAGGCGTGCGCGCATTGGCTATGTGCCGGAAGACCGTCTGAATGAAGGCCTTTTCCTCGACAAGCCGATTCGCGACAACGTGATCACGGCGATGATCGCGAGCCTGCGCGACCGCTTCGGCCAGATCGATCGCACGCGCGCACGCGCGCTGGCCGAAAACACCGTGAAGGAACTGCAGATCGCCACGCCCGATGTGGACAAGGCCGTGCAGTCGCTCTCGGGCGGCAACCAGCAGCGCGTGCTGATTGGCCGTTGGCTCGCCATCGACCCGCACGTGCTGATCCTCCACGGGCCGACCGTGGGCGTGGACGTCGGCTCGAAGGACATCATCTATCGCATCATGCAGCGGCTCTCGCAGCGCGGCATCGGCATTCTGCTCGTGAGCGACGACCTGCCCGAGCTGCTGCAGAACTGTGACCGCGTACTGATGATGCGTAAGGGCCGCCTCGCTGAAGAGCACCACGCCGATCGTCTGACCGAAGCCGAGCTGTACCGTGCGCTGCTTGCAGAGGCAGCCTGAATTTCGCGTAACGTTTTGCCGGACACCGCATGAGCATGAATCAGACAATGAGCACGTCGTCCAACACCGTCGAAGTCGCGCGCCAGAGCGTACCGCTGAACTGGCGCGCGAAGCTCGCCCGCAACCCCGAATGGTTCACGGCCACGCTGATCGTTATCACGTGCGTGATCGTCGCCTCCATCAACCCGCGCTTTTTCCAGTGGGCCACGCTGTTCGACCTGCTGCACTCGGCGACGATCACGTCGCTGTTCGCGCTGGGCACGCTCGTCGTGCTGGCGTCGGGCGGCATCGACGTCTCGTTCACGGCGATCGGCGCGCTCACGATGTACGCGATCACGAAGGCCGTATTCGCGTGGTGGCCCGATGCGCCGTTCGCGCTCATTCTGCTCACGGGCGCCGTGGGTGGTATCGTGCTCGGGGTCATCAACGGCATGCTCGTGCACCGGCTGCAGGCGCCCTCGCTGATCGTGACGATCGGCACGCAATACCTCTATCGCGGGCTGCTGCTTACCTTCGTGGGCACGACGTTCTTCATGAACATCCCGCACAGCATGGATCACTTCGGCCGCATTCCGCTCATCGCCTACAAGACCGCCGATGGGCTCAACGCGGTGCTCCCGGTTTCCGCGATCGCGCTCGTGGCGGGCGCGATTCTCACGTGGTGGCTGCTCAATCGCACGATGATGGGGCGCGGCGTCTACGCCATGGGCGGCAGCACGGCGATTGCGGAGCGGCTGGGCTTCAACCTGCGCGCGATCCGGCTGTTCGTGTTCGGCTATACGGGGTTTCTCGCCGGCGTGGCGGGCATTTTGCACGTGGCGAACAACCGGCTTGCCAATCCGTTTGACCTGGTGGGCTCGGAACTCGACGTGATCGCGGCGGTGATTCTGGGCGGCGCGCGCATTACCGGCGGCAGTGGCACGGTCGTGGGCACGCTGCTCGGTGTGGCGCTCGTCACGCTCATCAACAACGTGCTGATTCTCGTGGGCGTGCCGAGCACGTGGCAGAAGGTGATTGTCGGCGCGTTCATTCTGGTGGCCGGCACGCTGTTCGCGCTGCGCCGGCGCGGCTGAGTCGGCAGACTATTGGCGCGAGGCCGGCGCCGCACGGCCGGTCGGCGCTTATGCGCTGTGCGCGCGCAGCGTCTGGCCTTTCTCGGTGATGACGGAATTGAAGTCGTCCAGCTGCGAAAAGCGCCACGCCTTCACGATGCCATACTTGCTGGCATCCACAACGAGATGGCTTTCTACGGCGCTGGCCATGGCGGCTTGCTTGAGCGCCACTTCGTGAAAGTTCCAGCACGTCACGCCGCGCGCGGCGTCCACGCCGCCCGCTGAAATAAACGCCTTGTTGATGCCCATGCGGCGCAGCGTTTCCAGGCTCTCCTCGCCGGAAAACGAATCCGACGACGGCACATACACGCCTCCCAGCAGGATCATGCGCACATTGGGCATGCGCCGCAGAATCTCGGCCACGTTGAGCGAATAGCACACCGCCGTGATCTGCAGCTGGGAAGGAATGAGGCGCGCGAGTGCGGCAAGCGTCGTGCCGCAGTCGATGAAGACGGTGTCGTTCTGCGCGATGAGCCTTGCCGCGTGCGCGGACGCTTGCGCCTTGGCCTGCGCGAAGTGGTCCTTTTCGTGTTCGAGCGAGTAGCCGGCGGTATTGGGCACGTCCTGCGCGCTCACGATATAGCCGCCCAGATACGTGAAACGCTCGGGATTCGCGGCGACGTCGCGCCGCACGGTCATCTCAGAAACACCAAGCACGCTGGCTGCATCGCGCAGATGCATGACGTTGTGTTTTGCGAGCGCGTCGGCAAGGGCGCGCAGCCGGTCGGTTTTGGCCATGGAGTGGGTGCTGCGCCGGACTGTGCTGCGTTCCGGCGAACGTTAGATTTGTTTCGTACGCTTGAGCGAATTATAACAAGCAAGGCGTGCGATGGCCACGCGCTTTGGCTCCTGCTGCCCCGGCACCCGCTTCGGCGAGCATGCGTTTTTCGCATGCTCCGCTCGACAATTAATCGTTTGTGGCGTCCCGATGCCGCACGGATACTGCCCTTTCTCGTGAAGCGGCGGCAACGCCAAACCGGCAGCAATCCATGCGATCAGACCTCAATTTCATCAATGGGCAGTTCGTCGGCGCCGAAGGGCCGCAGATCGCTGTCCATAATCCCGCAACCGGCGACGCGATCGGCCACGTGAGCGCGGCGAGCGCCGCGGACGCGGTTCGCGCGGTCGTGGCCGCCAGGGCCGCGCAGCGCGCCTGGCGCAAGTTGCCCGCCGCCGAACGCGGCGCGAGCCTGAACCGGTTTGCAGAAGCGATCGTGGCGCGCGCGCCGAAGATCGGCGCGGCGCTTGCCGCCGAGTCGGGCAAGAGCGTCGCGGACGCAACCGCCGAAGCACAGTACGCCGCCGAAATCCTGCGCTACCACGCGCAGTGGGCGCGTCGCATCGAAGGCGAGGTGATTCCGAGCGACAGCGCGAACGAAAACCTCGTTCTCATGCGCGAGCCGATCGGCGTGGCCGCATGCCTGATTCCGTTCAACTTCCCCGTGTACACGCTGCTGCGCAAGGTCGCGCCGGCGCTCATCACCGGTAACGCGGTGGTCGTGCGCCCGAGCAACAACACGCCGTGCTCGGCGTTCGAAGTGGCGCGCGCCGCGCAGGAAGCCGAACTTCCGGCGGGCATTTTCAACGTGCTGGCCATGGACCACGACACCGCCGCCGTGCTCTGCACGCACGCGGACGTCGGCATGATCACGCTCACGGGCAGCGTGAGCGCGGGCCGCAAGGTGCTCGACTACTGCAAGGAAAATATCGCGAAGCCGTCACTGGAACTGGGCGGCAAGACGCCCGCGATCATCGAAGACGACGCCGATCTCGAAGCGGCCGCAACGGCCATCGTGCGCTCGAAAACCACGCATTGCGGCCAGCTTTGCACGGCGATCGAACGTGTGTACGTGCACGCTTCGGTGCATGACCGCTTCGTCGCGCTGCTGCGCGAGAAGATGGGCGCCGTGCGCTTCGGCGACCGCGCCGAAGACGCCGCTCGCATGGGTCCGCTAGTGAGCGCGAGCGCACGCACGGCGATCCACGCGATGGTGGAACGTGCGGTGGCCGAAGGCGCGAAGCTCGAAACGGGCGGCTACGTGCCCGAAGGCAAGGGCCACTTCTATCCGCCTACCTTGCTCACGCATTGCCGCCAGGACATGGAGATCGTGCAGGAGGAGATCTTCGGCCCGGTGCTGCCGGTGCTTTCATACGAGACGCTCGACGACGCGCTGCGCATGGCCAACGATCACCAGTTCGGCCTTTCGTCGGTGCTCTTTACGGAGCGCTACCGCTCGACCCTGCGCGTCGCGAACGAGATCGAAGCCGGCGAGCTGTACGTGAACCGCACGCCCGCGGACCCGTATCAGGGCTATCACGCCGGCTGGAAGCGCTCGGGCCTCGGCGGCGACGACGGCAAGCACGGCATGCTCGAATTCACGCAGACACGCCTTGTCGTGATGCCGTTCTGACCGTTCGAGATACTGATTAATCGCAGCAACGGCGCCCTTGAACTGGGCGTCGCAGATAAAGAAAAGACGCCTCGCGCGGGCAACCGCCCGCGTGCCGGTCGACAGCTTTGCATGGGACCAGAGTAAGTGCTTTGCTCCAACTCTGGTCGACAGCTTTGCATGGGACCAGAGTAAGCGCTAAAGCGCCAACTCTGGTCGACAGGAGACAAACTTGCAGAAGTCCATCGGAAAGCCCAATGCGCCGGCGATGCCGCGCGCCGAAACCGCAGCGCTCACGCCCGCCGCAGCGGGCTCCATGCAGCGCTACGTGCAGTTGCTGCTGCTCGTGCTCGCCGCGGGCGGTATCTATCCACTGCTGTATCTGCGTCAGGTCTACCAGACCACGATGCTCGATGTCCTGCATATCGACAACGCCCAACTCGGCTATCTCTACTCGGTGCTCGGCATCGTGTTCTTCGTGTCTTATCTGCCGAGCGGCTGGCTCGCCGACCGCGTCGCACCGCGCCTGTTGATCTGCTTTTCGCTTATCGGCACCGGGGCGCTCGGCCTCTGGTACTCCACAGCACCCTCGTTCCATGCGCTGCTCGTGATCTTCTGCCTCTGGGGCGTCACGACCGGCCTCACGTTCTGGGCGTCCGTGCTCAAACGCGTGCGCATGATCGCGGGGGCGAACGAACAAGGCCGCTTCTTCGGGCTGCTCGATGGCGGACGCGGGCTCGTCGAAGCGCTGCTCGCCACTGCCGCGCTCGCGCTCTTCGCCGCCGCAACCGGCTCGGGACGCGGTGAAGCGGCGGGCCTGCGCCACGTGATCTATATGTATTCCTTCACGTGTATCGCACTCGGCGCGTTGATGAGCTTCTTCAAGGACCCCGCGCCCGCGCCGGCCGAAAGCAAGCCGGTCGAGGCGAATGCGAACGGTTCGCTGTGGCGCGATCTCGCGACGCTCGCCGCGATTCCGCAGCTCTGGCTCATGGCGGCCGTGGTGTTCTGCGGCTATCAGATCTTCTGGGCGACTTACAGCTTCTCCGCGTATCTGCAGCAGGGCGAGATGCATATGACCGTCGTGGCGGCCGGCATGGTCACCACCGCGAAGCTCTGGATGCGTCCCATCGGCGGCATCGGCGGCGGCTTTCTCGGCGACCGTCTGTCGAACCTGCGCGTGCTGATCTGGGCGCTGTTCCTGGCCGTCGCGGGCCTGATCGGCCTGATCGTGCTGCCCGCGCTGCGCAACATGGCGCTGCTCGGCGCGGTGGTGCTGTTCATCGGCCTCATGACCTACGCGATTCGCGGCCTCTACTGGACGCTGCTCGACTACTGCGCGATTCCCATGCGCATCACGGGCCTCGCCATCGGTCTCGTTTCGCTGATCGGGTATTCGTCGGACATCTTCCTGCCGCTCGTGAACGGCTATATCACCGAGCACTACGCGGGCATGCTCGGCTACCAGATCTATTTCGCCTATGTCGCCGCCATTGGCACGCTCGGCGGTATCGCCGCGCTCGTGCTCAAGCGTATGACCCACTCCAAACCTGCCTGAAACAGCCTGAACCATGAAAGTCGTTGCAATTGAAACGAACGTCGTCGCGGTGCCGCCTCCGCACCTCGGCGGCATGTACTGGATCTTCGTTACGCTGAAAACCGATTGTGGCATCGAAGGCGTGGGCGAAATCTACGCGGCCACGTTCCATCCCGACGTGATGGTGAGCGCGATCGAAGACGTCTTCACGCGCTATCTGCTGGACCACGATCCGCACCGCGTCGAGCGCCTGTTCCGCGAGGGCTATTCGAGCGGCTTCACGCAGCGCGCGGACCTCACGATGATGGGCATCGTGAGCGGCCTCGAAATGGCATGCTGGGACATCATCGGGAAGGCGGCGGACAAGCCCGTGTACGAACTGCTCGGTGGCATGGTGAACGAGCGGCTGCGTTCGTACACCTACCTGTACCCGAAGAACGCGCAGGGCGAATACGACTACGACGATCCCGATCTCGCCGCCGAATGCGCGGCCGAGAACGTGAAGCGTGGCTTCACCGCGGTGAAGTTCGATCCGGCGGGTCCGTACACGGCCTATTCGGGGCATCAGCTTTCGCTCGACGTGCTCGACCGATGCGAAACGTTCTGCCGCAAGGTGCGAGAAGCGGTGGGAAGCAAGGCCGATCTGCTGTTCGGCACGCATGGACAGATGGTGCCTTCCTCGGCGATCCGGCTGGCGAAGCGGCTCGAGAAATACGACCCGCTGTGGTTCGAAGAGCCGGTGCCGCCGGGCCAGGAGGAGGCCATCGCCAATGTCGCGAAGCACACGTCGATTCCCATTGCCACGGGCGAGCGCCTCACCACCAAATACGAATTCCATAAGCTGCTGCAGGCGGGCGGTGCGTCGATCCTGCAACTGAACGTCGCGCGCGTGGGCGGCCTGCTCGAAGCAAAGAAAATCGCGACGCTCGCCGAAGTGCACTACGCGCAGATCGCGCCGCATCTCTACAACGGGCCCATTGGCGCGGCGGCAAGCATTCAGCTCGCGGCCTGCACGCCGAACTTCCTGATTCAGGAAAGCATCGGCACGTGGGACGGTTTCCACGCACGAGTGCTCAAGCAGCCGATTCAGTGGGAAGACGGCTACATCGTCCCGTCGAAGGCACCGGGCCTTGGCGTCGAGCTCGACATGGACGTCGTGCGCGCGCACTCGCCTTATACGGGTAAGCGTCTGCATCTGCAGATGGCGAGCCAGCCCGCCGACGTGCGCGATACCTCGCCCGCACGCGGCTGACCTGCCGGAGCACTCAGATGAACTACGACTACATCATCGCCGGCGCCGGCTCGGCGGGCTGCATTCTCGCGGAACGGCTCTCCGCTTCGGGGCGTCATTCGGTGCTGCTACTCGAGGCGGGCGGACCCGACGATTCGTTCTGGTTCAAGATCCCGATCGGGTTCGCCAAGCTGTACTACAACAAGCAGTACAACTGGATGTACTACAGCGAGCCGGAGCCGGAGCTTGCCGGCCGGCAGATCTACGCGCCGCGCGGCAAGGTGCAGGGCGGCTCTGGCGCGATCAACGCCATGATCTACGTGCGCGGCGCCGCGCGCGACTACGACGACTGGGCCGCGGCGGGCAATGCGGGCTGGTCGTACCAGGAAGTGCTGCCGTACTTCCGCAAGCTCGAATCGCATCCGCTCGGCGACACGCCGTGGCACGGCGCGAACGGCCCCGTGCGCATCACGCCGATGAAGGAGGGCGCGCATCCGGTTTGCCGCACCTTTGTCGAAGGCTGCACGCAGCTCGGCTACGAGCGCAACGAGGACTTCAACGGCGCGCGGCTCGAAGGTGTGGGCATCTACGATGTGAACACGCGCGACGGCAAACGCGATTCGAGCAGCGTGGCCTACCTGCATCGCGCGGGGCAGCGCTCGAACCTGAAGATCGAGCATCATGCGCGCGCCACGCGTGTGCTGTTCGACGAGGCGCAAAAACGCGCCATCGGCGTGGAGATCGTGCAGCAGGGCGTGAAGCGCACGTTTCGTGCAAATCGCGAGGTCATCGTCGCGGCCGGCGCGGTCGATTCGCCCAAGCTGTTGCAGCTATCGGGCGTGGGCCCGCGCGAATTGCTCGCGAAGCACGGCATCGACGTGGTGCATGAACTGCCTGCGGTGGGCCAGAACCTGCAGGACCATCTGTGCGTGAGCTTTTACTATCGCTCGCGCGTGAAGACGCTCAACGATTCGTTCAGCAGCTGGATGGGCAAGCTGAAGTTCGGACTGCAATACGTGCTTCAGCGCAAGGGCCCGTTCTCGATGAGCGTAAACCAGTCGGGCGGCTTCTTCCGCTCGAGCCAGGACGAGGCGCACCCGAACATGCAGGTGTACTTCAACCCGCTTTCGTACCGGATTCCGAAGTCGGATCGCGCGCAACTCACGCCGGAGCCGTACTCGGGCTTTCTCGTCTGCTTCAATCCTTGCCGGCCCACGAGCCGCGGCTCGGTGGAGATCGCTTCGGCGAACGTGGAAGACGCGCCGAAAATTCGCGGCAACTACCTCTCGACGCAGAAGGATCGCGACGAAGCGATTGCGGGCAGCCGCCTCGTGCGCAAGCTGATGACAGCGCGCGCACTGCAGGGCATCACCGAAGCCGAGGTGACGCCCGCCGGCGAAGTGACCGACGACGCCAGCATGCTCAAGTTCTTCCGCGAGCAAAGCGGCTCGATCTATCACCTGTGCGGCTCCTGCGCGATGGGGCCGGACCCGCGCACGTCGGTGGTGGACGCGCGCCTGCGTGTGCACGGCATCGAGGGCCTGCGCGTGGTGGATGCGTCGATCTTCCCCAATATCACTTCGGGCAACACCAACGCGCCGACGATGATGGTCGCGGAAAAGGGCGCAGACCTGATTCTGGAAGACGCCGATCAGGCCATCGCCGCGAAGGCCATTGCGCAGGGCCGTCAGCGCATGGCCGCAACTTCGTCCTGAAGCCATTGCCGGAAAAGCCGGAGCGGCTTCGAAGCCTTCTGTTCGGGCCGCACCACGAACCAGTATGACTGGCGGCCGTCCACGTGGATGTCGCGCACGGGCGCGAGCAGACCCTGGGCCAGCTCGTGCTCGATCATGTGGCGGTCGGCCATCGTCACGCCGAGCCCTTCGATGGCCGCACGGATAGCATGGTCGAGCAGGTCGAATTCGTAGCCGCCCGAGGTATCCACGTCCTCGATGCGCGCCGCGTCGAGCCAGTGCCGCCAGGTGAGATAGCGCTGGTTGTCGCCCGCGAGCACGTGCAGCAAAGTGTGCCGCGTGAGATCGATGGGCCCTTGCGCGAGCAGCGCGGGCGCGCACACCGCGATGTGCGATTCGTGCATCAGCAGCGAGCTGTCGAGGCCTTCCCATTCGCCATCGCCAAAGCGGATCGCGCAGTCCAGCGCCGTCGAATCGGCGAGACTGTCCTGCAGATGCGTGGTGAGGCTCAGTTCGAGTTCGGGATGGCGCGCCTGCAGACGCGTAAGGCGCGGCACGAGCCAGCGGCTCGCGAAGGTGGGCGGCGCGTTCACGCGCAGGCGGTTGAGGTCGCTCTTCTGCTGGATCGTGCGCACCGTCAGTTCGATGCAGTCGAACGACTGCTGGAGCGTGCGCAGCAGCGCGCGCCCGGCTTCGGTCAGTTCGAGCCGGTGATGATGGCGCTCGAGCAGCGCCTCGCCAAGCTGTTCTTCGAGCTGGCGCACCTGGCGGCTCACGGCGCTCTGCGTCACGTTCAGCTGCTCGGCGGCGCGGGTGAAGCTGCCGCTCGTGCCTGCCGCCTCGAACGCCTTCAGGGCGTTCAGCGCCGGCATCTTTCGCTTCAAGGTCGTCTCCTCGCTCCGGGCGCCATGTCGAAACGACGCCTCCTGCAAACGACGCAGTATACCGGCCCGCGCCGCCATTCAGACGCCCCGCGCACGTGAGAGCGCAGCGAGCGAGAGCGTGACGACGAGCGCGAACACATAGAGCCCGCCCGCCCCCAGAAGACGCATGAACAGCGAAGCGACGGTGGGACCGGCCGCGCCGCCGAGCGAGAACACGAGCAGCAGCGTCGCGCTCGTCTGCACGCGTCGCGCCTGATCGACACGGTCGTTCACGTCGGAGACGATCACGCCGTAGAGCGTGAAGGTAAGCGCGACGTAGAGAAAGAGGATCGTATCGACGAGAACCGGTGCGCGCAGGATGGCGAGCGCCGCTGCCGCGCACGCGGAGACGAGCGAGATGAGGCCGAGCGTGGCGCTCCGCCCGAGGCGGTCCGAGAGCCGCCCCACGGGCCATTGCGAAAGCAGTGCGCCGATCAGCACGACACCCATGGCGCGCGAAATCCCGCTGGCCGGATAACCGATGCGCGCGAGATACACCGGCGTGAGCGCGTAAAACGCGCTGGAAAGCAGCCCCGCGCCGATGCAGGCCGGCACGCTACGCGGCGCGACGCGGTGCAGTTCGCGCAGGCCGTCGAGCAGCAGTGTGGGGCGCTTCGGCGTGGCGAGCGCGGAAGGCGGCGCCGTGGCCGCAGGCGCGGGCGGTCCGGCTCCCGCCGATTGCCACTCGCCGATCAACGCCACCGGGATGAGCGCGGTCACGAACAAGCCGTTCACGAGCGCATGCTCGAAGATGCCGCCGGGCGCGCCCACGCCCAGCAGGAACTGCCCGGCGCTGACGCCGAGATAGGTGAGCACAAGATAAAACGCGAACGCACGCCCGCGCCGCTCGTTCGGCACCGCGCCGTTCACGCCGCTTTCGATCGAGGTGAACACGCCGACCATGCTGAAGCCGGTGATGAGCCGCAGCACGGCCCAGATGTCAGGGGAATCGAACGAGAGATAGCCGAGCGCGGCGAGCGCGGCGAGCGCGCCAAAGCCGATGAAGGCACGCTGTGGCCCGATGCGCCCGACGATCGGGCCGAGCCCCAGCGCGCCGACGATAAAGCCGACGTAATAGCACGATTGCACGAGGCCGACGTCGAGTGCGGTGCGCTCACCTTGCAGCATGCGCAGCGAGATCAGCGTCGTGAGGAGGCTGTTCCCGCAAACGAGGATCGTATAGCCGCCCAGCAGGCCGATGAGCGCCCGCATGTACGGCGGCTTAGTGCGTCGTCCCGGCGCGGCGCTCGACGAAGCGCCGCACGTAGTCGTCGGCGGGGCGGTGCAGGATGTCGTCGGGCGTGCCGCACTGGATGAGCCGGCCGTCGCGCAGAATCGCGATCTGGTTGCCGATGCGCAGCGCCTCGTCGAGGTCGTGCGTGATGAACACGATGGTCTTCTTGAGCGTGGCCTGGAGTTCGAGCAGCTGGTCCTGCATTTCGGTGCGAATGAGCGGATCGAGCGCCGAGAACGCTTCGTCCATCAGCAGCACGTCGGTGTTCGCGGCGAGCGCGCGAGCGAGGCCCACGCGCTGGCGCATGCCGCCCGAAAGCTCGTCGGGATAGTGGTCCGCATAACCCGCGAGGCCCACCTTGCCGAGCCATTCGCGCGCGCTCGCGTGCGCCGCCGCTTTCTTTTCGCCGCGCGTGGCCAGCGCATAGGCGGCATTGTTGAGCACCGTCTGGTGAGGCAGGAGTCCGAAGCTCTGGAACACCATGCTCACGCCGTAACGTCGCAGATCGCGCAGCCCGTTGTCGGAGAGCTTGAGCACGTCCTTGCCGTCGATGAGGATCTCGCCCACGGTCGGCTCGATGAGCCGGTTGAAGTGGCGTACCAGCGTGGATTTGCCCGAGCCCGACAGACCCATGATCACGAAGATCTGGCCCGAGCCGATCGACAGGCTCACGTCGTTCAGGCCTACGTTGCAGCGCGTCTTCTCGAGGACCTCGGCCTTGCCGGCGCCGCCGCGCAGCAGTTCGAGCGCGCGCTGGCTGCTTTCGCGCGTGCCGAAGATCTTGTAGACGTTCTTGACTTCGATGCCGCTCATGATCGTTACCTCATTGCATGCTCATTGCGTATGCTGGATGCGCCGGCCGGGTCTCCGCCATTGTGCCGGCGCTTTTGCCTTCGCGTTCGTTACTTGGCCGGCTGGCTCGTCAGCTCGCTGCCGCTGGCCGCGTCGGCGCTTGTGCTTTCCTGTTCGCGAACGCGGCGAAACGGAATGCGCGAGGGCTGCTTCGACTTTCGCGCGAGTCCGCGTGTGCGCCGGCCCTGGCCGTAGCCCTGGCTGATGCGGTCGATCACGATCGCGAGAATCACGATGGCGACGCCCGCTTGCGTGCCCTTGCCCACGTCGAGCGTCTGGATGCCCGCGAGCACGTCTTCGCCAAGACCGCGCGAGCCGATCATCGAGGCGATCACGACCATCGAAAGCGCCATCATCGTGGTCTGGTTGATACCGGCCATGATGCTCGGCCGCGCGAGCGGCAACTGCACGCCAAACAGCAGTTGCATGCGCGTGGTGCCGAACGCGCGCGCGGCTTCGACGATTTCCGCATCCACGTGGCGGATGCCGAGGTCGGTCAGACGAATGAGCGGCGGCAGCGCATAGACGACCGTGGCGAGAATGGCGGGCACCTTGCCGAGGCCGAACAGCATGAGCACCGGAATCAGGTACACGAAGCTCGGCAGCGTCTGCATGACGTCGAGCACCGGCAGCAGCACGCGGCGCAGTCCGCTGCTCGAGGCCGCGAGAATGCCGAGCGGCACGCCGAGCACGACCGAAATGAGCGTGGCGACGACCATCAGCGCGAAGGTCTGCATGAGCTTGTCCCACAGCCCGAAGCAGCCGATCAGCCAGAGCAGCACGACGAACAGCAGCGCCACGCCGATGCGGCGCGAGGCATGCCAGCCGAGCAGGCCCACGGCGGCGAGCACGACGACGGGAGGCGTGGCGCGCAGCAGGCTTTCGAGCGGCACGAGCAGGTCGCGCAGCATGAGCACGCTGAAGTTGTGGAACGCGTCGCCGTAGCGCTGCACGAACGCGGCGACCTGATCGTTGACCCAGTCGGCGATCGAGAGGTGAAGAAAGGGAGATCCCATGGTGAGCCTCATTCTGCGTGTGTCATGTGATGCGTACCGTCGTGCGGACAGTGCCGTTGCTTACGTGCGCAGGCCGGCCTGTACGCGCGCCGCGACTTCCGGCGTGACCCATTGCTTCCAGATTTCCGGATGCTGCTCGAAGAACGTGCGCGCGACCGTGGAGGCGTCGAGCTTCTTGTCGTGCATCTGCTGGACCAGTTGTTCGTCGAGCGCGAGCGGCAGGCTCACCTTGCCGAAGAACGCGACGGCGTCGGGCTCGGCGTCGTAGAACGGCGTGGAGACCGCGACCTTCAGATGCGAGACCTTGAACGCGGAGGCACACGGCGCGCCCTTCGGATCGGCGATGGTGTCCCAGCAGGCGTCGGAGTACGGCGCGCCCTCGAGCTGCACGAAGTGGTACTTCGCCATCAGGCCGGCGGGCTGCCAGTAGTAGAACAGAATGGGCTTGCCGCGCTCGTAGGCCGAGGCGATGGCCGCGTCGAGCGCGCCGCCGGTGCCGGGGCGGAAGTTCGTGTAGTCGTCGCCGAGCTTGTAGGCGGTGAGCAGGCGGTTGTTGAAGCGCTCGCAATCCCAGCCCGCGGGGCAGTTGTAGAAGCGGCCCTTGCCGGGTTCTTCGTCGTCCGTGAAGAGGGATTTGTACTGCGGCAGTTGCGCGACGGAGCGCAGTTGCGGCGCCATGGGCTTGATGCCGCGCCTGGCGTCGCCGTTGATCACATAGTCGGGGACGTACCAGCCTTCCTTGTCGCCGCCGGGAATCAGTTCGCCCACGAGCTTCACGCCTCCGTCCTTCAAGCCGCGCGCGACGATGGGGCTGCGCCCCGTCCAGTGCTCGGCCCACACCTGCAGGTCGTTCTTCGTGAGCGCCGTTTCGGTGGCGGCCGTGGCGCCGGGCACGACTTCGGTCTTGCAGCCGTAACCCTTCTCCAGCACGGTGCGCACCATTTCGGTCATCAGCGCGCCGCTTTCCCAGGTGATTTGCGCGAGCTTCACGGTTTTGCCCGCCTGGCACCAGCCGGGGGCTGCAAAGCTGCTCGTGGCCGCGCAGGTCAGCGCGAGGGCGGCGGCAATACGCACGCCTGCCAGCGTGATACGTCTCATGTCGTCTCCTGTGATTGGAATTGTCTGCGCGGGCCAGCGTGGGGCCGTCGCTTTTCGAATCAATCCGACCAGAGTCTAGCCGTGGCATTTCGGGTTGCGAAGCAACGAATAGTCATCGATGCATTACCTGATCTCATGCCACTTTCATCACGCGAATCATGCAGGCGTGAGCGATGACTGCGCGTCATGCCCCCATGAGATTTCATAGCTTTTGGGCGCTTGCGGCGTGTGCTGGAATGCGTCTGGCCAAATTCGAACCCATGTACACAGGAGACGGAGTCAAACATGAAAGACCTGCAAGTCTATATCGGCGAAGGTTTCGCTGGACCAGGCGTAAACGCTGCCCACATCAACATCATGATCGGCCCGCGCAATGGCCCGGTGGGGCAGGCGTTTACGAACAGCCTGTCGTCGCCTTCGCAAGGGCACGTGCCGTTCATGGTGGTGGCGCAGCCCAACGTGCCGGTCAAGCCCGCCACGCTCTACGTGAACAAGGCCGACATTCGCGGCGACCTGCACGGCAACGCCACGTGGGGCGCCTCGCAGGCGGCCATCGCGAAGGCGGTGACGGAAGCGATGCTCGACGGCACGCTGCCGCCGCAAGCGGAGAACGAGTGGTGCATCGTCACGGCGAACTGGGTGAACTGGTCGTGCGACGACCTCGACGCCGTGTACGAGAACAATTACGTGGCCTGCAAGACGGCTATTCGCGCCGCGATGAACGGGCTGCCGTTGCTCGACGACATTGCGAAGATCAAGGATCAGATCAGCAATCCGTTCTACACGCCGAAGGCCAGGGCGGCTTGAGCCGCACCAATCGTTACAGGTGACTACGATGCAATACGTGCAACTTGGCCGCTCCGGCCTGAAGGTGTCGCGCCTGTGCCTCGGCACGATGAACATGGGCACGCCGGAATGGAAGCCCTGGATCTACAACGAAGAGCAGAGCGAGCCCATCGTGCGCCGCGCGCTCGAGGCGGGCGTGAACTTCATCGACCTCGCGGACTTCTATTCGACCGGCGTGGGCGAAGAAGTGGTGGGGCGCATCGTGCGGCGGCTTGCGAAGCGCGACGAACTCGTGCTCACGACCAAGGTCGGTTATCCGATCGGCAATGGCGCGAATAATCAGGGCCACTCGCGCAAGCACATCATGGAAGGCATCGACGGCTCGCTGCGCCGACTGCAAACCGATTACGTCGATGTCTACATGCTGCACTACTTCGACGTGAATACGCCGGTCGAAGAAACCATGGATGCGTTGAACGACATCGTGCGTGCGGGCAAGGCGCGCTATATCGGCGTGTCGACGATGTTCACCTGGCAGTTCGCCAAGATTCTGCAGGCGTGCGAGCGCTATCACTTCGCACGACCGATCAATATGCAGCTGCAGCTGAACTGCGCGTATCGCGAGGAAGAGCGCGAGATGATTCCGTTCTGCCAGGATCAGGGCGTGGGCGTGTCGGTGTTCAGTCCGCTCGCACGAGGCCTCCTTTCCGGCGACGTGAAGTCGGTGCGCAACCAGACCGACTTCTTCACCGTGCAGATGTACGACGACGAAGCCTCGCGCGATATCGCGCGTTCGGTGGCCGAAGTCGCGGCGGCGCGCGGCGTGTCGTGCGCGCAGATCGCGCAGGCCTGGGTGCTGGGGCGTGCGGGCGTCTCGTCGATGCTCGTGGGCGCGGACACCGTCGCGCAGTTCGAAAGTGCGCTCGCCGCGCTCGACACGCAACTCACCGCCGACGAGCTGTATGAACTCGAGCGCAACTACACGCCGTGCGACGTGATCAACGATTACGTGAGCGCACGCATTCCGCGCGTGCCGCGCGCGGCGCGACGCCTGGAGATCGCAGCATGACGAGCTTGACGATTGACGGACTGAAAGAAGCGCGCCTGTGGCGCACCTCGAGCTTCATCGACGGCGAATGGGTGGCGAGCGAAGCGACCTACCCGATCATCGACCCGGCCACCGGCGCGCCGCTCGCGCAAGTGGCCCGCGCCGGTGCGCGCGAAGCGCTGCAGGCCGTGGCGGCGGCCTCGCACGCGTTCCCTGCGTGGCGCGACGCCACGGCGGCGGAGCGCGGCGCGAAGGTGCGCCGCTGGGGCGAGCTGATGCACCTGCATCGCGAAGACCTCGCGCGCATCATGACGGCCGAGCAGGGCAAGCCGTACGCAGAATCGCTGGGCGAAGTGGCGTACGCGGCGAGCTTTCTCACGTGGTTCGCGGAGGAAGCGCGACGCGCCTATGGCGACGTGATTCCCGCGCCGAAGAAGGGCGCGCGCATTGTCGTGACGAAGGAACCCGTGGGCGTGGTCGGTGCGATCACGCCGTGGAATTTCCCGCTCGCCATGGTGACGCGCAAGGCCGGCCCGGCGCTCGCGGCAGGTTGCACGATGGTGCTCAAGCCTTCGGAAGAGACGCCGCTTTCGGCGCTTGCGCTCGCCGAGCTGGCGGTCGAGGCGGGCATTCCGCGCGGCGTGTTCAACGTCGTTTCGGGCGATGCTCCGGCGATCGGCGACACGCTGATGGCCTCGAAGGCGGTGCGCAAGATCTCGTTCACGGGTTCGACGCGCGTGGGCAAGCTGCTCATGCGCGCTGCCGCCGATACGGTGAAGAAGGTGTCGCTCGAACTGGGCGGCAACGCGCCCTTCATCGTGTTCGACGACGCCGATCTCGATGCCGCCGTGGAAGGCGCGATGGCCTCGAAATTCCGCAACACGGGGCAGACCTGCGTGTGCGTGAACCGCTTCTACGTGCAGGCCGGCGTGCACGACGCGTTTGTCGAGAAGCTGGTTGCGGCGGTGCGCGCGTTGCGCGTGTCGGGCGGCATGGAGCCGGGCGCCACGCAGGGGCCGCTCATCAACGGCGCGGCGTTGCGCAAGGTCGAGGCGCACGTGAGCGATGCGCTCGAGAAGGGCGGCGCCATTGCGTGCGGCGGCCACCCGCATGCGCGGGGCGGCACGTTTTACGAGCCCACGGTCATCACGGGCGCGCACGGCGGCATGATGCTCGCGCACGAAGAGACGTTCGGCCCCGTTGCCGCGGTGTTCCGCTTCGAGACCGAGGAAGAAGCGATCCAGGCGGCGAACGATACCGACTTCGGCCTGTCCGCCTACTTCTACGCGCGCGACATTGGCCGCGTCTGGCGCGTGGCGGGCGCGCTGGAAAGCGGCATGGTCGGCATCAACGAGGGCATCATCTCGAGGGAAGTCGCGCCTTTTGGTGGCGTGAAGGAGTCGGGGCTCGGGCGCGAAGGCTCGAAGTACGGGCTCGACGAGTACCTCGAAACGAAGTACCTGATGATGGGCGGGCTCGGCTGATTTTCCTTGCTGTTGCTGCGCTTGCCAGCTTCTGGCGAAAGCCGCCGCGCGAAAGTGCGGCGGTTTTTTTGAGCCTTCACTTCGATATGCGAATGGCGCTGAGACCTCAGCTGGCTGCGATGAAACGCAGCATGCCCGCCAGACGCGCCTGCCCGCCGATGTCGTTCGGATGATTCACGCCGTCCATGACAGGGACCTCGGCGAAATCGAACGGGCTGACGCCGTCGAGGCAAGCCACGTTCACGCCATACAGGTTCGGATTCGAGCGCCGTTGAAGATGGGTGGCGATTCCGCAGCGAGAACAGAAGAAGTGCCGCGCCGCTCCGGTGTTGAAGCGGTAGTCCGTTAGCATCTCCTCGCCCTGCAGGAATTCGATCCCACCCGTTTCGGCCGCGACGATGACCGCGCCTCGCATACGGCAGTAGGAGCAGTTGCAGCGGCGGATCGAGTTGAAGCCGTCGCTGAGTGTCGCCACGAAACGCACTGCGCCGCAATGGCACTGGCCTTCCCGTTGGTTCGTATCGCCAACCATGTCTTTAGCTTCTCCTCTCGAATAAAGCGTGTTGTGCAAGGACGCGGCGTCAACCTGCCCACGCGTTGACGTCGAGCACCGCTTTGGCGAACACTTCTGGCGCCTCCTGCGGAAGGTTATGGCCTGCATTCGGCACGATGCGGTTCTCATGGCGCCCGCTGAAGCGCTTCGAGCTTGTCTCTCGTGCGCCGGGCGGCTGGACGCCGTCGGCGTCGCCGTCGAGCGTGATCGTCGGCACGGTGATCGGCGGCGTGGCGGCGAGGCGGCGCTCGATGTCGTCGAAGCGGGGATCGCCTTCGACCAGTCCGAAACGGTGACGGTAAGAATGGACCACCACGTCGACGAAATCGGGATTGTCGAACGACGCTGCCGTGCGCGCGTAGAGGCCGTCGTCGAAGTGCCAGGTCGGCGACCAGAGTGACCACAGGAGACGGCAGAATTCGCGCCGTTTTTCAGTCAGCCCAGTGCGGCCGCGCTCGCCGTGCAGGTAGTACTGGTACCACATGCGGTGTTCCTTTTCGGGGTCGGCTGGCTGTGCGGCAGCGGCGATATCCTGGATGTTGTAGCCGTTGACGGAAACCAGACCCCGCGCCCTCGACGGGTAGAGTGCCGCCACGATGCATGCCGCGCGGCCGCCCCAGTCGTATCCGCCGAGGATGGCCCGCTCGATCTGCAGGGCATCGAGCAGCGCCAGCAGGTCAGCGCCAAGCGCTGCCTGCTGGCCCGAGCGCAGTGTCGTGGGCGAAAGGAAGCGCGTTGGGCCGTATCCCCGCAGGTAGGGGACGATGACGCGGGCGCCCTCGGATACGAGGCGTGGCGTCACCTCGTCGTATGCGCGAATGTCATAGGGAAAGCCGTGCAGCAGCACGACCGGCCATCCATTCGCGTCGCCCTGTTCGTCATAGGCGATGTCGAGCAGGTCGGTTTCGATATGGTCAAGCATGGGGCGCTCCTTCGAACTCAAGTTGCGTGCTCAGTTGCGCGATGCAGCACGGGTAGCAAACGGTGTGCGTGAAATCATCTCAGAGCCCGAGACAAACCGCACCGGCCGCGACGACCACGCAGGCGAGCCAGCGCGATCCGCTCACCGCCTCCCGCAAAAAGGTCCGCCCGATCAGCACCGCGAACACCACGCTCGTCTCGCGCAACGCCGATATTGCGCCCATCGCGCCCGCCTGCAGCGCCCAGATCACGATGCCATACGCCCCGATCGACACGAGGCCGCCGGCCAGCGACGAGGCGATCGACAGCGGCTCGGCGCGTACCGGTGTCCATAGCGCCGGGGGCCCGCGGCGCGCAACGAACAGCGCCGGCATCGTCCAATAGGACAGGAACATCCATGCGGTGTAGCTGAGCGGCTGGCCGTCGGACAGGCGCACGCCGATGCCGTCGATCACGGTATAGAGCGCGATCGTTGCACCGGTCGTCAGCGCGGCGAGTGCGCCCGCGCGCGACACGTGACGCCCCTGCAGCGCGATCGCGATGATGCCTCCCGAAATCATCACGATCCCGAGACCGTGCAACGGGCCGATCGCTTCATGCGCGAACAGTGCCGCCCCGAGCGTGACGAGCAGCGGCGACGAGCCTCTTGCGATCGGGTACGCGAGCGCCAGGTCGTTGCGGCGATACGAGCGCACGAGACTCACGTTGTAGAAGACATGCACGAGCCCCGACGCGGCGATGTAGGGCCACGAAGCGCGGGCCGGCGAGGGTACGGACAGGATGACGAGCGTGGCGACCAGCCCGATGGCGATGCTCATCCACGCCATGGAGAAAAACCGGTCGCGGTTGCCGTGGAGCATCGCGTTCCAGCTCGCGTGGAGCAGCGCGGCGAACAGCACGATACCGCCGGTATAACTGAGCATGAGGGTGCGGGCAGGGATGCATGAATGGTCTAGCAAGAAGGATATCTATCTTGTGACGGGCTAACAAACCAGATAAATTGGGTGCTTACGTTAGATAAACTCTCGCGAATGAAACCGGTGTTGCCCCCACTCAACGCCCTGCGAGCCTTCGAGGCCGCAGGCCGGCTCGGCAGCTTCAAGGACGCCGCCGCGGAACTGCACGTGACGCCCGGTGCAGTGAGCCAGCACGTGCGCTTGCTGGAGGAGTGGCTAGGCGCGTCGCTGTTCGAGCGGCACAACCGCCGCGTGGAGCTGACGCCGGCGGCGAAGCACTATCTGGCGGAAATCGGCCCGTTGTTCGAACAGCTCTCGGCGGCAACCGCGCGATACGGCACGCCGCAAACGGTCTCCCGAACCCTGTCCGTGAATGCGCCCGCGACATTCACGCTGCGCTGGCTGGTGCCGAGGCTGGCGAAATTCCGCGCCGGCCATCCCGACATCGACGTCAAGGTGGAGACGTCGAACGAGCCGCTGGAGAGTCTGAAGGACGACTATGACCTCGTCATCCGGGGTGGCCCGGACACCTTCTACGGCTATTCGATGCAACCGTTCTTGTCCGAGGAGCGGCTTCCGGTCTGTAGTCCTACGCTTTTGAAGCGCGTACCGCTGCGCTCGCCTGGCGACTTGCGAGAGCACACGTTGCTGCACACGTCGAGTCTTCCTCGGCTCTGGCCCGACTGGCTGGCGAGCGTGCAGATGCCCGACCTGAGGCCGGCCGCCGCTTTGACCTTCGACCACTTCTTTCTGACCTTGCAGGCTGCCATCGACGCAATCGGCATCGCGATGGGGCCCACCGCGCTGGTCGCCGACGACCTCGCCGCTGGCCGGCTCGTCGCACCGTTCGCTGGCCCACGTCTGCCATCGCGCAGCTATTGCACTTACGTGGCGGACGAGAAGTCCGGCGATGAACGGGTCGCGTTGTTCCGTTCATGGCTCGAACGCGAGGCAATAGTGAACGCAGATGCGTCGCGCAATGCAAGAGGCAGCCGGTCATCGCGCTGATCCAACGGCAAAACCGGCGTCGTAATAATGCGACGCCTGGCAGAATTTTGCCGCCCACGCGCGACCGTTTGCGCGCGCCATTTCGCTCCCAACGCGGAAATAGCGCATCGAAGCCGTTCGATCGTTGACGGATGCAATTAAGGGAGCGGGCGATGTGACCACAAGCCCGTGGTCACGAACGGTGTGCCTACTCCATGACGGGACCGATATCAAGCTAATGATTCGGCCGCATTTTCTCCGACCTGTGCCGTTCCTTTCAT
Organism: Paraburkholderia sp. BR10882; assembly: GCF_040948855.1. Taxonomy (NCBI): domain Bacteria; kingdom Pseudomonadati; phylum Pseudomonadota; class Betaproteobacteria; order Burkholderiales; family Burkholderiaceae; genus Paraburkholderia; species Paraburkholderia sp. BR10882. The sequence goes on from NZ_JBFPKP010000018.1 coordinate 38,414, forward strand.
TCTTATAATTTGCCGCGCGCTCGCGCGAATGGATGCGATGTCGTCGAAAAATGCGGCATCGCGTCTAGCGCCGTTTCTGGCGCGCGAATGCTTAGTCGTAGATGGTGTAGTGCACCGGCCCGTTTCGTGGGCCGACAACAAGACTGTGACAACAGGAGAAATTCCATGAAGGCTATTCAGGTATTCAAGCTGGCCGCGGCGACGGCTCTCGTGGCCGCGTCTTTGCACGCCTATGCGCAGGGCGACGCAGCTAGCGGTGCGACTGCCGCAGCCGAGCAACAGGCAACCCCGTCGAAGGCGCAATCGAAGCAGGCCAAGGCCGCTAATCGCGCGCTCAGCCGTAAGGTCCGCACCGCTCTCGCCAAGGACAAGAAGATCGATGTTGCCAACATCACCGTGCGCGCGCGTGACGGCGCCATCGTCCTGCAGGGCTCGGTGCCGGAGCAGTCGCAGATCGAACACGCCACTGAAGTCGCCACGGGCGTGCAAGGCGTCACGTCGGTCAAGAACGCGCTGACGATCCGTCCGAACGAGTCCTGATCATCCCCTCACTATGGCCTTGCGCCCGGCCGGGCGCATGCGCTAAAGCCCGGAGACAGGTCTCCGGGATCCTCCTGCGGGCTTTGTCTCGCGAAGCTGCAGCTGAGCCGCATGCGCGCATTAGCGAGCGTCGCCGTGTTCGCCGGACGACTCAACCAGGTTCGGGTGACCAACGCGTAGCTTGCGCGGTTCGAAGGCTGTATGCAGCGCGAGGCCAGTCGCCGCGCCAATCAGTTGGGCAATGACGAAGGCGGGTACGCTGGAAGGCGCAATGCCTGCAAAAGTGTCGCTGAACATGCGTCCGAACGCTGCGGCCGGATTCGCAAACGATGTCGATGCCGTGAACCAGTATGCGGCGCCAATGTACGCAGCCACCATGATCGCGGCGCGTTCTCCCGGCGCGCGCAGGATCACGAGGATCAAACCGGCAGTCGCCACGGCTTCGGCAATCCATTGTCCGGTGCCTGCGCGCACCTTGCTCGATAGCTCGACGATGGGCAGGTCGAACATGGCGTGCGCGAGCCATGCACCCAGCAGCGCGCCGACGAGTTGCGCAGCGATGTACGGCAGCAATTCCTGAGCATGCAGTTCGCCGCGCAGCACCATGACAGCGCTGACGGCGGGATTGAAATGCGCCCCGCTCAAGGGCCCAAACACCTCGATCAGCACATACAGTCCGGCCACGGTTGCCAGCGTGTTGGCGAGCAGCGCGATCGCCGCGTTGCCGCCCGCAAGCCGTTGCGCCATGATGCCGGAGCCAATGACGACGGCGAGCAGCAAGGCCGTGCCGATCAACTCGGCCAGGACCTTGCGCTTGAGACTCGTGACTGCGGTCATGATCCGGAGATTGCAGTGAGCGCCTGCTGAAGTTCCTCGTCGCTCATCGATTCGAGCGGCAGCGCAAGGAGTTGCAGCATGCGATAACCGATCGCCTGGCGAGTGAGTTCGAACGCCACGCGCTTGCCTTCATCGCCACCGGGTGCGAGAGACGGATCCGGGTAGCCCCAGTGAACCTTGACGGGACTGCCAGGCCAATACGGACACGTCTCGGCGGCGGCACTGTCGCAGACCGTGATGACGATGCGCATGACCGGCGCATGGCTGGCGGCGAACTCGTCCCAGCTTTTGCTGCGGTAGCCGCTCACGTCGATGCCCGCGCGCTCGAGCGACTCGACGGCGAAAGGATTCAGGCGTCCGCCCGGCGCGCTGCCCGCGCTGAACGCGCGCACGTCCTTGCCGGCCTTCGAAGCGAGGTGATTCAACATGGCTTCGCCCAGCACGCTGCGAGCGGAGTTGTGCGTGCACAGGATCAATACGTTGGTCGTCATGGCGTTCCCGCTGGATCGTTCGCGGCTACTCAGCAGCACGCCGAAGACCTGGCCGGATTGCCAGCCGGCTTGTCCGACGACGGCGCGCAGCACGCAGCCACTTCGCGGGCGGGTGCACCGGTCGGCGTATTGCGCGACTCCCCGAACACGGGAATTTCATTGAGCGTGTGATACGACTCCCACGCGATGCCCTGGGGATCGACGCTCCAGTACTTGTTCGACTTCGCGTAGCAGCACGCGGTATCCAGCTGCGTATCCACCGGCAATGCCGCGCTTTCCAGCCGCGCGTGCATTTCGGCCAGTTCGGCTTCGTTCTCGACCTGCACACCGAGGTGATCCAGGCCCGGTGCAGCGCCGCGCTGCGAGATCGCGAAATTGACGCGCGGGTCCTCGAGCATCCACTTCGCGTAGTCGCTCTTTACGACGGTCGGTTCAGCGGCAAACAGCGCCGAGTAGAAACGGATGCTCGATGTGAGATCCGCAACGGCGACGTGAATGTGAAAGCGCTTCATGACTGCTTCTCCGTGGAGGGTGAGCACATTGATGTGGGCGAACAGGGATTGCCGCCGCAACAGTTCTCGGTGAGGTAGGCCAGCAGGCTGTTCATCGTCGCGAAGTTCGCGCAGTAGAAAACGAACCGGCCTTCCTGGCGGCTCGTGACGAGTTGCGCGTGAGACAGCTCCTTCAGATGGAAGGAGAGCGACGACGGGGGCACGTCGAGCAGGGTAGCGATCTGGCCTGCGGGCAAGCCTTCGGGGCCTGCCTGAACGAGGGCGCGAAAGATCGCGAGCCTGGACTCGTGCGCGAGAGCCGCCAGTGCGGCGATGGTCTGGTTCGTTTCCATGTTTCGATAATAGTCGAAATATCGAAGAATTGGCAAGGAGATCGCTCGCACGACGTGAAAATTTTGGCCTCGGTGGCCTCGGTGGCCTCGCTCGCGCTTCGTACGGTTTTTGCCGGCACGCTGCGGGCTGCATGCCAGCGCGGAAATGAATGATGACCTCGATGCGCATGCAACGAAAATCGCGCAGACCGATTATGTGTGCCGCAATGAACGCGACCGATATTCCGCAATATGGATGCGAAATGTAGTCTCGCAAAATGCGCTGTAAATCGTTGAGGTGGATTTCAATCAGGGCGCCAAAAAAAGGCTTCTCGCAAATGCCACGTCAAATCGCCGAACCGCATATCGAACCGCGCCGCGCCCGGATTACAGGCCGATAAATCCATTACGCCATTACGGGTAATTGCCAAAAAACGAAATAAATCGTTGCGCACAATGCGCTTAATTATCCGCGATTGCTTTCCTAAACTTGACATGAACTGGTAGTGGTTTGCTTTACGTACACCACTGCGAACAGTTACGCGATTTGATCGTCGTGAGCCGCATATAACGACCGCCCAATGAGAAATATCGCGGGTCGTTTGTGCCGGAATTCCAGTCCAATCAAAGGAGGAGCAAGTCATGAGCAAGACAACCAGCACATTGATCGCGGCCGTTGCCGCGCTCACGCTGTCCGCCGGTGCGTATGCACAGAGCAACAACACACTGGCAACCCCAGGCGTTACGTCGCCGGCTGCCGCAGCCAATACCAATGCAACGAGCGGCTACGGCACGCCTGGCGCCACGGGCTCGGACAGCGGCATGAGCGCTGCGTCGCCGAATAGCATGGACAACAGCGCGGCGCCGGCCCCCGGCGGCCCTGACAACAACTCGCTGGCGAGGCCGAGCGTAAGGTCGCCGGCAGCGAAATAACAGCAGCCTGTGACCATAAGCAAGACCGCTGCCCTCACGGACAGCGGTCTTTTCTTTTGCCCTGACTCCGTTGGAACAGGCCGCCGCCGCGCGAGTCTCGTCGTTCGACGCTCAAGTCTGTCCCCAGGCTGCCGTAATAGCAGGCTTCGGAATATTCTCGATGCATCGTGACACATCCCGGGACTCAGCCTTCACTGGATCTTGCTGCGCTAATCGAAACCGTTCAGCGCAACGAGCGCGCATCGAAGTCGTTCCAGGACGTGGAACTGCGCCTGATCGGCGCGCACGACTGGTGCGCTTTTCTCGAAGGGATATTCGTTTATCTGCCCGAGGTGTTCCGGCTGGCTTGCGCCGGCCTCTGGCTCGACGTCCGTACGCCGCTGCTACGCGACCTGCTCGAATCCGACTGCGGGCGCGCCGACCTCGAAGCGAATCTGCGATCGGGGCTCCAGGGCGGCCTCGCGCTGTCGCGTCTGTGCGCGGGAAACCAGCCGTGGCTTGGCCGCGTGAGCGAACTGAGCGATCTCGAGCCCGCAGTGAGCGAGACCTTCTTCGACGCGCGGACCACGATCGGCAGTGCGATCGTGCTGCCGCTTCTGAACCGCACTCAACTGCTCGGCTATCTGTGCCTCGCAAGCGATGATTCCGCGCGTTTCGATGCCAGCATGGGCACCGATCTGCTCGCGCGCTTCAGCCGCGTTGCGGCGGCGAGTCTCGACAACGTCGCTCACCGCGAGCATCTGCGCAAGACCGGCGTGACCGACCCGCTCACGGGCCTGTCTAACCGCCGCTATTTCGACGAGCGCCTGCATCAAGAGATCCGGCGCGCGAGTTCGCACGCGGCGCCCATGTCGTGCCTCTTCATCGACATCGATCATTTCAAGCAGATCAACGACACGCACGGCCACGCAACCGGCGACCTCGCGCTGGGCGCCATCGGCACCTGCCTGAAGCAGCAGGTGCGCGTGGGGGATACGGTGTCGCGCTACGGCGGCGAGGAGTTCGTCGCGCTGCTGATGTGCGAGCTGCCCGACGCGCTGGCCGTTGCGGAACGTATCCGGATTGCGGTCGAGGCGCTCGAAGTGCTCGACGACGAGGGTGAGCGCATTGCGCTCAGCGTGTCGATTGGCGTGGCGGCGTATCGGCTCAACAGCGAGACGAATGCCGGTGCCGCGAGTCCCGAAGCGCTGGCGCGCTCGCTGCTCGACCAAGCCGATCAAGCCATGTACCGCGCCAAGCACCAGGGGCGCAACCGCGTTTCGCTGCTGGAGTCGTGAAGGGCTGGACGTTCACAAACGTTGCATTGAAACGGCGGCGTCGCAGGCATGACGGCCCAAGGCCGCGCTGAAACGTAAGTTTTCAAAATCCGGCACTATTTGCGGTAGCGGTGGTTTCCCAGGCCCGTTGGGCAGGCAAAGCGAAATCATGTCTACCGACCTTTTGATGACCGTTGCCTGTCTGGCCTGCGCGATCGCGATGTTCCTGATCGGCCGGCCCCGCGCGGACGCGGTGGCGCTCATCATGATCGTCGCGCTGTCGCTCTCGGGCATCGTGACGGTCAACGAGGCGCTGGCCGGTTTCTCGGACCCGAACATCGTCCTCATCGCGGCGCTCTTCGTACTGGGCGACGCGCTCGCGCGCACGGGCGTCGCCCAGCGCGTGGGCGACTACCTGATCGAGCGCGGCGGGTCCAACGAGCGTCGCCTCGTCGTGCTGATCATGATCATCGTCGGCGTCATGGGCTCGGTCATGAGCTCGACGGCCGTCGTCGCGATCTTCATTCCCATCGTCATTCGCATTGCCCGCCAGTCGGGCGTGTCGCGCGCGCGCATGCTCATGCCGGTCAGCATGGCGGCGCTCACGAGCGGCATGCTCACGCTCGTCGCCACCACGCCGAATCTCGTCATCAACAGCGCGCTCGTCTATCGCGGCTACCGGCCCTTCAGTTTCTTCGCCATCACGCCGCTGGGCGTGCCGGTTCTCGCCGCGAGCATCGGCTGGATGCTGTTCGCAAGGCGCTTTCTGACCGGCACGGATGGCGCGGAGGCGACCACGCGCCCGTCGCTGAACGACTGGGTCGCGCGCTATTCGCTCGAAGGGCGCGCCTTTCGCCTCGAGGTCGGCGGGGACTCGCCGCTCGTCGGGCAGACACTCGGCCACACCGGGCTCGACGACGACCCCGTGGCGCGCGTCGTCGCGATCGAGCGGCGCACGCGCATGGGCGCGACGGTCCTGCCCGCGACCGCGGACAGCAGCATTGCGCCCGGCGACGTGCTGCTACTCGACGTGGAATCCGCGAGTTTCGACGTGCAGGCGTTTTGCGCGCGCTATGCGCTCGCGACGCGCCGCATGTCGGGCGCATACTTCACCGACCAGTCGCACGACGTGGGCATGGCCGAAGTCATCGTGCCGCCGGACTCGTCGCTGGTGGGCAACATCGCGCGCAGTTCCTCGGCGCTGCGTCGGCACGGCGTGACGGTCGTCGGCCTGCGCCGCGCCGACGCCGCGCTCGAGCAGGACCTGCAGGCCACGCAGCTCAAGGTGGGCGACACGCTGCTGGTGGTCGGGCCGTGGATCGACATCTTCTCGATGCAGGCGGTTGAGCGCGACATCGTCTGTCTCGCCATGCCGGTCGAAAGCGACGCCTACGTGCCGGTGCCGCACAAGGCGCTGCACGCGCTCGCCATCATGGCGCTCGTCATCGCGATGATGCTCACGCCGCGCGTGCCGAACGTGCTCGCGGGCCTGATCGGGTGTCTGCTGATGGGCGCGTCCGGTTGCGTGAGCCTCGACAGCGCGTATCGCGCGATTCACTGGCGCAGCCTCGTGCTGATCGTGGGCATGCTGCCGTTTTCCATCGCGCTGCAGCGCACGGGCGGCATCGATATCGCCGCCGACGCCGTGCTGCGCGTGGCCGGCAACTGGGGGGCGCACGGCTTGCTGGGCGCCGTTTTCCTGCTGACGCTCGTGATCGGCACCGTGATTTCCGGCACGGCGACGGCGGTGCTGATGGCGCCCGTGGTGCTCGCGATGGCGGCGCACCTGCATGCGTCTCCGTATCCGTTCGCGATGACCACGGCGGTTGCCGCGTCGGCGGCCTATATGTCGCCGATCTCGACGCCCGTGAATGCGCTCGTCAGCACCGCTGGCGGCTATCGGTTCCGGGAATTTTTCATGGTGGGCTCGCCGGCTGCCCTCGGGGCGCTCGTGATCACCGTCATGCTGGTACCGCTCATCTGGCCGGTTTTCCCGCGCTAGCGCGAGGAAGGGCCGGCCACCCGTTCACGAGGCATTGACCGGACATGGCGAATTTCTTGACGAGAGCGTGGCTCCTTCGCTGGATCAAGCGGATTTCCCTTTTCGTGCTGATCGCATTCGTGTGCATTGCCGGCGTGCGGTTCTTCGACGCGCAGCGCAAGGCGCCGTTGAGCCTGTGGCACACGTACGTGCCGGAAGACATGCACGCGCACGAAATCGATCATGCGACGTGGGAGGAATACGTCGCCAACGAGAACCGCCTGTTCGACTCGGTGAAGAAAAACGTGACCGACAAGCTGCCGGCGGACGAACGCATTCCCGCCAATCGTTACTTCTCGGGCAGCCCGATTTATCCCGGGCACTTTCGTACCAACTGGAACCGCTCATACACTCTTATGCCAGAGGGCGCGCCGCGCGGCGTGGCAGTGATGCTGCATGGGCTGACCGATTCTCCCTATAGCCTGCGGCACATCGCGCAGCGCTATCAGCAAGATGGCTTCGCGGTGGTGGCGGTGCGCTTGCCGGGGCACGGCACCGTGCCCTCGGGGCTGACCGAAGTGACGGCGGAAGACTGGGAGGCGGCCGCGCGCCTCGCCGTGCGCGAAGCGCGGCACCTCGTGCCGGCGCCTGCGCCGCTGCATATCGTGGGTTTTTCGAACGGCGGCGCGCTCGCGCTGCAATACTCGCTCGAGGCGCTGGACGACCCGAGCCTGCCGAAAGCGGACCGCCTGATCCTGCTTTCGCCGATGATCGGCATTACGCGTTTCGCGCGCTTTGCGGGGCTCGCGGCATTGCCCGCGATCCTGCCTGCGTTTGCGAAAGCCGCGTGGCTCGACATCGTGCCGGAATTCAATCCGTTCAAGTACAACTCGTTTCCGGTGAACGGCGCACGCCAGTCGTGGCGGGTCACGCGCAAGATCCAGCAGGAAGTGGCGGACGCGGCGCGCAACGGCAAGCTGGCGGCGCTGCCGCCCACGCTCACGTTCCAGTCCGTGCTCGACTTCACGGTGAGCACGAGCGCGATCGTCAGTTCGCTGTATGCGCAACTGCCTGCCAACGGCAGCGAGCTCGTGCTGTTCGACATTAATCGCACGGCGCAATGGAGCCCGCTGCTGCGCGCTTCGATGCGTGACGCGCTGCGCCGTCTCTCGCCCGTGCCGCCACTGCGTTACCGCCTGACCGTGCTCACCAACGCCTCCGCCACCTCGCCGCACGTCGTCGAAGAGAGTACGGCGCCGAACGAGACAACGGCGAAAGTCGAACCCACGGGGCTCGACTATCCGCTCGATGTCTATTCGCTTTCACACGTGGCCTTGCCGTTTCCGGTGACCGATTCGCTGTACGGCCGCAACCCCGATCCCAACGACGACCTGGGCATCCATCTGGGCGCCCAGTCCGTACGCGGCGAAACCGGGGCGCTGATCGTGGGGGCGGGGCTTCTCACGCGGCTTTCGTGGAACCCCTTCTACGACTATATCGTCGAGCGTATCGACTACCTGGCGAGCCACGGGCCGTGAGCGCGCGTCTGGCGCGCGTCAGGCCCGGACCCGGCCAGGGTTTATGCGTGCGGCGCGAGCTCGACCTGTGCGGTCATTTGCTCGCCGTCGCGGGCCACGACGATCGATACGTTGCTGCGTGCCCGCGCGATCATGCTTTGCAGCTGCTCGACGTTGTCCACCTCGATGCCGTTGACCGCGATGATCACGTCGCCGGCGCTGATGCCAGCCGCCTTTGCCGCACCGCCAGCCTTCACGACGAGCACGCCGCCTTCCACGCCGATCTGTTGCGCTTCGTCGCCGCTGAGCGCGCGCACGGCCACGCCCAGACGCGGGTGCGCATTGCGGGCCAGCGTGGTGCCATTGCCGTGGCCGCCGCCCTGCACGATCTGATCCTTCATGTGCATGGCTTCGTCGATCGGAATCGCGAACGAGAGGCCCTGGAAGCCGCCCGTGCGCGAATAGATCATCGAATTGATGCCGATGACTTCGCCGTTCAGGTTGAAGAGCGGGCCGCCCGAATTGCCCGGGTTGACGGGCACGTCGGTCTGGATCAGGTGCGTCGGGCTATCTTCCGAAAGCTGGCGCGACTTCGCGCTGATGATGCCCGAGGTCACGGTGTTGTCGAGACCATAGGGCGAGCCGATCGCGACGACCCAGTCGCCGACCTTGCTGTTCGCCGGATTGCCGATCTTCACCGTGGGGAAACCCGTGCCGGCGATTTTCAGCACGGCCACGTCGCCTGCCTTGTCGGTGCCGATCACGCGTGCGGGGAACTTGCGGCCGTCGGTGAGCTTGACCGTCACGTCGTCCGCGCCTTCGACGACGTGATTGTTCGTCAGGATGTAGCCATCCTGGCTCACGATGAAGCCCGAACCCAGGGCGCCCGAATGGCCGTCTTCGGAGTCCGGGTTTTCCTTGACGACCTCGACATGGACCACAGCCGGGCCGTACTGCGCGACGATCGCCGAGAAGTTGGGCGCCGAGCCCCGGACGTCGTCTGCCTTCGGTACGGGTGCCGATAACGTCGTTTTCGTGATGGGGCTTTCGTCCGCGCTGGCGTGCTCATGGCTCACGACCCAGGCGCCGGCAAGCGCCACCGCTACACCGGCGATCAGGCCCCGGCGCCGATACTTGATGGTACTCATTGCTATGGTCTTCGAAGAGAGGGTGAAGGTGCGCGTAAGGTACGTTTAGCTGCTTAAACGTGACTTAAATGCAGGAGAGATCTTTTGACCGCGCGAAGAGTCGATGTGCGCGCAACGAAAAGCCGCGGCGCGGTTGTTCGGATTCCTCGCCAGCTAGCGCGCACGTCTTCTTCAAAGCGGCTAGTCTTGCGAAGTGGCGGCCGATCGCGCCCCGAAGACGCTTTATTGAGGGCCGGATGTGCGCGGCGAGGCGTGGATGGGTTGCAAACGTCTCGTGCCTGGTCCCCGCTTCGCCGCGCGACACGCTGTACGCAACCGCTGTCTACAACATCAACGCAACGTGGTTCGTCATCCCAAGCATCTCCATGAAACAGGATCTCGTCACGTTCACCTGCGTGGTCGTCATCGCAGTCATCACGGGGTGGGTGCTGTATATCGGGCGCCCGGTGCTGGTGCCGATCGCATTCGCGATCATCACGTCGTATGTGATCTACGGGCTTGCTGAAATCCTGCGGCGCGTGCCTCACGTGGGCACGCGCATTCGCGCGGGGGCGCGCTACTGGAGCGCGGCCGCGCTCATCCTCGTGGCCGCGTGGGTCGCGACCGAACTGCTGCTGTCCGACACTGACCGCATGCTGGCCGTGGCGCCGAAATACGAAGCCACGCTGCTCGCCTTGCTCGCAAAAATCACCGCGCTGTTTCATCTGGAGACCGAGGCTTCCTGGACGGCCTTCCGCCGCGAGCTGCTCGCGACCGTCAACGTCCAGTCGCTGCTCACCTCGCTGCTCGGCTCGCTCTCTTCGCTCATGGCAACGACGCTCGTCGTTCTGCTGTACACGGCGTTCTTCATGGTCGAGATGGGGCGGTTCCGCCGCAAGCTCTCCGCGGTCATGCGCGGCAAGGCGGACATGGAGCCCGTGATCGACGCCATCAATTCGAAGATCGGCACATATCTCGCGTTGAAAGCGCTGCTCGGCGTGGTGCTCGGCATACTCAGCTGGATCTGCATGCATCTGGTCGGGCTGGAGTTCGCGCCGCTGCTCGCCGTGCTCATCGTGCTGCTCAACTTCGTGCCGTATGCGGGGTCGCTCATATCCGTTGCGCTTCCCGCCTTGCTCGCCGCGCTTCAATTCGGCCAGTGGAACGAGTCGATCACGTTGCTCATTGCGCTCTCCGCGATCAACTTCGTGATGGGCAACGTGCTCGATCCATGGTTGATGGCGGGGTCGCTGAACCTGAGCCCCGCGGTCATCCTGATGAGCCTCGCCACATGGACGGCGCTGTGGGGCATACCCGGCGCCTTTCTCGCCGTGCCGGGCACCGTGGCACTCACGATCATTTTCTCTGCGTTCAGCTCGACACGGCCGCTGGCGCTGCTGTTGACGAAGGACGATGTAGTCAGGCGTGCAGAATAAAAGCGTGGCTTACTTTCACAGGTGAACTATGGCTTCCAGAATCGACCGCCGCGGCAATGCAATCCGCCCTGTCTCCGCCTGCCTGGGCGACAAGGCGCTCGCGGAGTTCGCCAGTCGCCGCATCAGCGCCGATCTTGCCCGTCGCGGCTTCCTGATCGGCATGGGCGCATCCCTGTTGAGCGCGGTGCTGCCCGAGTTCAGCAGCGCGCAGCAGCCTGGCGCCGCCGCTCCCGCCCAGCCCACGACCTTCACGAACTTTCGCCTGTTCGACGGCAAGTCCGCGGCGCTGCAGGACGGCATGTCCCTCGTCGTCGATGGCAACCGCATTTCGCAGCTGCGTCGGGGCGCGCCTGACGCGCAGAACGCGTCGGGCGGGCGCGTGATCGACTGCGGCGGCAAGGTGATGATGCCGGGCCTCATCGACATGCACTGGCATTCGCTTCTCGCTGCGGTCCCGATCGCGACCATCCTCCAGTCCGATCTGAGCTTCGTCTACCTGGCCGCGGGCGCGGAGGCCCAGCGCACACTCTTGCGCGGATTCACGACCATTCGCGACGTGGGCGGTCCCGCATTCGCGCTGAAGCAGGCCATCGACGCCGGCATGCTGAGCGGCCCGCGCATTTACCCCTGCGGCGCGATGATCACCACGACGGGCGGCCATGGAGACTTTCGTTTGCTGACCGACGTGCCGCGCACGAGCGGCCAGATCAGCGAGATCGAACGCACCGGCGCGGCCGCCATTGCCGACACGGCCGACGAAGTGCGCCTGCGTGTGCGCGAGCAGTTCATGATGGGCGCCACGCAGATCAAGCTCGTGGGCTGCGGCGGTGTGTCGACCCCGCGCAGTCCGCTCGACATGCTCACGTTCACCGAGCCGCAGCTGAAAGCCGCGGTGGAAACGGCGTCCGACTGGGGCACTTACGTGCTCGTGCACGCCTACACGCCGGAATCGGTGAAGCGCTCGGTGGCTGCCGGCGTGCAATGCGTCGAGCACGGACACCTCATCGACGACCGGACGGCTGAAGTTCTGGCGAAGAACGGCACGTGGTTGAGCACGCAACCATTTACCAGCGAAGAGGACGTTGCGCCGCTGGCGCCGTCGAGCCGCGAAAAGTTTCTCGAGGTGACAGCCGGGACCGACAACATGTACAAGCTCGCGCGCAAGCATGGGCTCAAGGTGGCGTTCGGCACGGACCTGATCTTTTCGCAGGCGCTGGCCACACGGCAAGGCACGATGCTCGGGCACATGACGCGCTGGTATTCGAATGCCGAGTCGTTGCGCATGGCCACTGCCACGAACGGACAGTTGCTCGCGATGGCGGGCGAGCGCAATCCGTATCCGCACAAGCTCGGCGTGCTGGAGGAGGGCGCATACGCGGATCTGCTGATCGTGGCGGGCGACCCGCTCCAGGACATGACGCTGCTGGCCAACCCCGATCAGAACCTGAGCCTGATCATGAAGGATGGCTGCGTCTACAAGGACGCGTTGAAGGCGTGACACTGTGGGGCGCGGGCTCGCGGCGTCACCAACGTACTTAAAAAACAGCCGAAAACAAACGGGTCGCGGTCGCGATTTGGCACGCAAATCGAGGGCGAAATATCCGCGCAGGCGTTCCGAACGCTGCGCTCATGGCGTATCAGCCACAGTCAGCCACACGATTTCTGTATCAAGATGTCACGGCGCGGGGACGCATCAAGCGGGCCCATCTGCCTGCGCAGCGCGGCCATCATGGCACGCCCCGAGCGGCCCCAGCGGGGGTCGAAATCCCGCCTGTCCTTATCCGCCATCTGGCCGATTATGCCGGTTGAACTTCGCGGCGAAGTAGCTCATATTCAAATCGACTATTTGTTACAACCGTCCAACGATCTGCGCAATAGAGTAGAGACTACAGCGAATACTTCGAATCCGGGCCGCCTGGTTGCCTCCGCTGCGACGCGCACCAGCCGCCGGTAGCCAACCCGAAACCATCCTGTCAAAGCTTCCATGCCTGCAATGTTCAACGAACCTGGCCGATCCAAGTCTGGTCCGTGGGGATGTCCATACTGCGGGACCGGTTTTAATGCGCCACTGATGATCTGTCCTCAGTGCGGCGCGAAGCAGCTTTCCTCTGGCCCGCGCACGTCGCCGGCCAGCGAATCCGTCGCGCCCGAATGGCACGATGGTTTCGCGCGCCATGCGCGCACGCAGTGGAACCCTTCTGCATTCAGCTTCAGCGGCGGCGCGCCGCGCGACAGCGATTACGAGCTGCGCGATGAGGCGCCTCGGGCGCCACGCTCGTGGTTGCCCTTCTATGCGATTGGCAGCGTGGTGTCGATCGCGTTCCTGTTGACCGCGTACATGATTTCGCACCGGACCGAGCGCGAGCCGACCCCGGGCGCCCAGATCGTGGAGGGCGCGATTCTCGGACCCAAGGCCACACCGGCCGCGCACGACTCGAAGCCGCATACGGTGCTCAGCGCGCCGCCCGTAGCCGTCGCGCAGTTGCCGCCTCCGGTTGCCAGTGTGCCGCCGCCTCCGGTCGCGAGCGTCAAGCCGCCTCCAGTCAATACAGCGCCGCCGCCCGTGGTGGCCCATGTCGCGCCGCCCGCACCGGCGCCGGCGCCTCAACCGACGCCTGCTCAAGTGCAGCCGCCGCGTACGGCGACCGCTCGCGCGGAGACCGCACCACCGCCGAGCGCTGCGGAAGAGCGCGCGCTCGCTGCAGCGAAGGCCAAGGCAGACAAGGCCAACGCGGAGAGGATTGCCGCCGCGAAGGCCAGGGCAGACAAGGCGAACGCGGAGAAGGTCGCGGCCGCGAAGGCCAACGCAGAGAAGGTCGCCGCAGCGAAGGCCGCCGCCGATTCGCGGGCCGACGTCTCGAGAAGTCTGGCGATGGCGCGCGCGAGCCTCGACAAGAACAGCCTCGGGCCTGCACGCAGTGCGATCAATTCCGCGCTCGCGGCACAACCGGGCAACGGCTCCGCGCTGCAAATGCAGGCCGAATTGACGTCGCGCGAAGATCAGCGCGATTCGTTGCTTGGCTACGCGCGGCTTTGCGCGCGCGATGGGCGGTGGGTGTGCGCCTGGCATAACGCGGGGCACGCACTGACCGTCGATTCGTCGAGCGGCGAAGCGCGGGAGATCCTCTCGCGTTCGATCGCGGCACAGGGCGCCGGCCACGTGGCACAGGGCGCGGGCCCCCCCGCGGCCACGATGAGACAGGTGGACTCGGGCCCGCCGGGGCCACCGATCGATCCCAACTGACGATATCCAAAGCGCAGACGCGGGTGCGTGACGCGAGTCATGCACCCGCGCTAGCGTTGCTGGCTGCCCTGTTCGCTGTGGTAGCCGACCAGCCAGTCGCTGAAGTTGCGCACGCGTAGTGTCTCTTGCACTTCGGGACGCACGTCGAGCCAGTATCCCGAAGGTCCCACCACTTCCACTTCGCTCAGTTGCACGAGCGTGCCGTTCTCCAGTTCGGGCGCGATCATGTGCCGGTCGGCAACGGCGATGCCCAGACCCGCCACGGCCGCGTGGATCACTTGATCGAGCGTGCTGAACTCCAGTTCTCCGCGCGGCGCCATCTGCACGTCGAGCGCCGCAGCTTCGAGCCATGCTTCCCAGACCAGCAGGCGCCGGTCGATATCGAGGATATAGAGCCACGGATGCTGCGCAAGGATCTCGCGCAACGCGTCCTGATCGGCGGCGGGCTGGCTGAACTCGCGCGCCGAGCCGACCAGCACGTGGCGCTCGCGCATGAGCAGCGTGCTCTGGCCGCCCGGCAGCGGTTCCATGCCGAAGCGGATCTGGCAATCTTCGTTGCGCTCCGTGCCGTGCAGCGGCCCGTATTCGTTGGTGACGGAGATGCGCAAGTCGGGGTGGCGCACCTGGAAGTCGCGCAGGCGCGGCGTGAGCCAGCGCGTGGCGAGCGTGGGCGCGGCGTTCAGACTGAGCAGGCTGTTCGACGGGTCGGCGCGAATCGTGTCGAGCGTATGGGCGATGCTGTCGAACGCGGCCTGCAGCGTAGGCAGCAGACGCTTGCCCGCGGCCGTGATTTCGAGCCGGTGATGATGCCGCATGAAGAGCGGCGTGCCGAGATAGTCTTCGAGCAGGCGAATCTGACGGCTGATCGCCCCCTGGGTCACGTGCAGGTTCTGCGCTGCCCGGGTGAAGCTGAGCGTGCGGCTCGCCTCCTCGAATGAACGCAGTGCCGATAAAGAGGGTAGGCGGCGCATGCAAGCCTCGCGATGCAGAAGCGCCGGCGCATTTTCATTCGCGCCGGCACGATTTCAGTAATAAGGACTGCGTGAAATACGTTAGAACGCGTGCGTGATCCCCACGCGGGCGACGGCCTGGTTGTCGGTGCCCGAGGGGTTGAAGCCCGTGATCTGCGCGTTTTCCGCCGAGCCCGCCGCGTGCTGGTACACGCCCATTGCATAGAGCGACGTGCGCCTGGACAGCGCGTACTGGCCGATCAGGTTGACCTGGTGGTACTTCGGCGATTTGTCGGTGGCGTGGTCCTGGCCCACCGTGTAGGTGTAGCCCGCGCCCACGACGAACGCGGGCGTCACGGCATAGGTGCCCGCCGCTTCGAAGTTCTGGAAGTGCAGGTCGCCGCGGCCGGTGGCCGAGGCGAAGTCCACGTTCGAGTAGTTCGTCATCAGCTTGAGGCTGCCGATCACATACGACGCGCCGGCCGAGAGGATGCCCTGATAGCGTGCGTTGGCGAGCGCGTCGCCGAAAATCGAGTTCACGAAGCTGCCGCCGCTGCCATAACCGGCCACCGCCGTGATCGGATCGTTCACGCGCAGGTAGCCGACGCCCGCGCTGAAGGAGGCGAGCGTGTAGGCCGCTGCCGCGCTATACGAGGCGTTCTTCGAGAACTGGCCCGCCTGGCCGCCGAACGAATAGTGGCCTTCGAACTGGAAGCCGGCGAGCACCGGGCTCACGTATTTCACGGCGTTGTTGACCGGGAACCCGTTGTCGAGGTTGTCCATGTCGTTCGGGTGTGCGAAATACCAGCCGCCGTAGTTGCCATTGAGCGAATACGGCTCGATCAGATCGACGGTGGCGTCCCATTGCTTGCCGAAGGTGATCTGGCCGTATTGGTCCGACTTGAAGCCGACATACGCGTTGCGCGAAAACGCGAGACCGCCGCCCAGACCGCCCGTCGCCGCGTTGAAGCCGCTTTCGAGCCGGAAGATCGCGGCGTAGCCGCCGCCCAGGTCTTCGGTGCCGCGCAGACCCCAGCGACTGCCGGCGGGCACGCCGCTTTGCATCTGTACGAGCTTGCTGCCGGTGCCCGGCACGAGCTGGCCGTTCGCGCCGTTCGCCACATTGCTGGCGTAGTCCACGCCGAGATCGATGAGGCCGTACAGCGTCACGCTGCTTTGGGCGTGCGCGCCCGCTGCGGCCAGCGCCAGCGCCAGCGGCAGCGCCGCGAGAATCTTCTTATTCATTTAAGTCTCCTTATCATGGAGCCGCGTTGCGCGGCCCGGCTTTTCTCGTTGGAATCGTTTTATCTCGTGGAGCGCGTCGCGCTTACGCGCCAAGCGACTTCTGCACCTTCTGCGCGACATCGGCGGGCACCCAGGTCTTCCACATTTCGGGGTGCTGCTTGAGGAACTTGAGCGCTTCGTCCTGGGCATCGACCTTATGCTCGGTCATGTCGAGAATCGTCGTGTTCAGGAAGTCGATGGGGAAGTTCACTTTCGAGAAGAACGCCATCACGTCGGGCTCGGCTTGATAGAACGGCGTCGAAACGCCGATCTTCAACTGCGAGACCAGATACGACGAGGCGCATGGCTGTGCGCTGTTGGCATCGCGCAGCGTCTTCCAGCACGCTTCGTTGAACGGGGGCATCTTGAGCTGAACGAACTTGTACTTCGCCATCAGGGCGGCCGGCTCCCAGTAGTAAGTGAGAATCGGCTTGCCGCGCGCGTAGGCCGAGGAGATAGCCGCGTCGAGCGCCGCGCCCGTGCCGGGGCGGAAGTTCGTGTAGGTGTCGTCGAGCTTGAGCAGCTTGAGCAGGCGCGTATTCACGCGTTCGCAGTCCCAGCCCGAGGGGCAATTGAGGAAGCGGCCGCGATCCGGTTCCTCGTCATCGACGAAAAGGCCTTTGTATTTGGGCAGATCGCTCACGGACTGAAGGTCGGGCGCGCTCGCCTTGATGCCGCGCTTCGCGTCGCCGTGCACCACATAGTCGGGCACGTACCAGCCTTCCTTCGTGCCGCCCGGCAGCGTGTCGCCCACGAGCTTGACCGAACCCGCCTTGACCGCGCCGGCGATGATCTCCGAGCGGCCCGTCCATTGCTCGGACCAGATCTGCAGGTCGTTGCGCGAGAGCGCCGTTTCGGTGGCCGCTGTGCTGCCCGGCACCGTGTCCGTCTGGCAGCTATAGCCGTTCTTGAGGATGTAGCGCAGCACTTCGCTCGTGAAGTTGCCGCTTTCCCATGTGACGCCAGCGAAGCGCACGGGTTTGCCCGCGCTGCACCAGGTGCCGGCGGCGTGCGCCGGCAACGCGGCGAGGGCGAGCGGGGCCGCCAGGCAGGCTGCGCGCAAGAGGGTGGTGAAGCGTTTCATTGTGTGTCTCCGTTTTATTGAAATGTTTCGGAATGCTTTAGATGGGGCTGGCATCTGGTTCGTTGCTGCGGCCCAAAGAGGTTTCAGTCGTAACGGCTGTCGTGTGCGCGTGTCGCGGCGAGCATGGCTTCGTCGAGTTCGATGCCAAGTCCTGGCGCATCGCTTAGCTCGATCCAGCCGTTCGCGTCGATGTCGATCACGCGCTTGATCGGGAAGTCGCGCCGCGCCGGCGTCCATTCAGGCGGGTCGTACGGAAACTCGACGAACGGTGTGTGCGCAGCGCCTGCCACGACATGCAGGTTCGCCGCGAGGCCAATGCCGTTGCCCCACGTATGCGGCGTGAAGACCTTGCCGTGCGCCTCGATTTGCGCCGCGAGCCGCCGTGCGCCTTCCATGCCGAGCGTGCTGACGACATCGGGTTGATAGACGTCGAGGCAGTCGTGCGCGAGGAGCGCTGCGAACTCGTGCGCGTCGCGTGTCATCTCGCCGCCTGCGATCCGCACGTCCGTTTGCTTGCGCAACTGCGCGTGGCCCGCGTAGTCGCCGCGATGCAGCGGTTCCTCGACCCAGTACACGCGATGCTTTTCGATCTGGCGAATCACGGCGAGCGCTTCGTCGGCGCGCCACGGCGCCTGGGTGTCCCACGGCATGCGCCAGCCCTGGTTGCAATCCACCATCAGTTCGATGTTCTCGCCTGCGGCTTCGCGCACGGCGGCGAGCGCGGCGAGATCGTCGGCGAGGGTCGGGCGGCCGAAGCGCACCTTGAGCGCCGGGAAGCCGCGGACGACGGCATGCTCGGCCCACTGCGCCATGCCGTCGAGCGTGCGATGCACGCCCGAGGACGCATAGGCCCGCACGCGTTTCGATCGGCCGCCGGCCATTTGCCAGCACGGCTCGCCGCGAATCTTCCCGGCGAGGTCCCAGAGCGCGACGTCGAGCGGCCAGAGGCGTCCCGCGTGGAAGCTGAGGTTCTCGAGCACTGCCGAGTGCCGCGCGAGGTCGAGCGGGTCAGCGCCGATGAAGAGATCCCGGTAGTCGTCAAAGCCGTACATCGCGTCGCCGGAGCCGATGCCAACGCGGCCTTCGCTATCTTCCACGCGCACGATCGTCGCCGGGAAGGCGCGCCGCGGGCGGCTGTCCCACGAGGCGGGGAACGGCGGGTCGAGCGGCAGCCGGTGCTGGCTCATGGTGATGCGTGCGATGCGAGTCGTCATGGCGCGTGGGGCGCCGCCTTGGGCGCGCAGCATTGCGTGGCTTACGTCTGAAGCTACGCAATGCTGCGCGCCGTGGGGCGGGCGATTGTCTCCTTGGCCTTGTCAGGCGTTACGGCATCCTAGAGGGTCAATTTCGTGCACTCAATGAAGTCAATTGAAGTAAATGACAGCCTTCATTTCCGCGGATTGGGCGCGATAATGACGCAGCCGTCGCGCCGTGCCGCGGCGTGCTGATCTCCTTCGGGAAAACCATGAATGGCTGGATGCCCACGCTCTCGCGCAGCAGCGAACCCAAGTACCGGGCGATCGCCCAGGCCTATTCACAGGCCATTCACGGCGGCCAGATGCTGCCCGGAGAAAAGCTGCCCGCGCACAGGCTGCTCGCGAAGAAGCTCAGCGTCACAACCGGCACGGTTAGCCGTGCTTATGCGGAGCTGGAGCGCGGCGGTCTCGTGGTGGCGCGCGTGGGAGATGGCACCTATGTGGCCGAGCCCGACGCCGACGGCGCGCGCATCCAGGACCGCACGCGCAGCGTGCCCGAGTCCAGCGAGCGGGCCGCCGCCGCGCAGGTCACGCCCGGTGCGCCGGGCGTCCATGCGCCGGGACGCCTGATCGATCTCGGTCAGAACGTGCCGATGCCGACCGACGAAGCCTTCCTGTTGACACAGACCTTGCGCGAGCTGGCCACCGACGAGCGCCTCGCGGGCGAACTGCTGCTTTATCAGCCCGAAGGCGGGCGCCGCTCGCACCGCGAGGCGGGTGCGCGCTGGCTCGCGCGCATGGGCTGCACGGTGGCTGCAGAGCGTGTGCTCGTGACGCAGGGCGCGCAGCACGGACTTGCCTGTGTGTAAATCGACGAAGAGGGCATCGTCCCCGCCGCGCTCGAGCGCGCGTGCGGGCTACTCGCCCCGCGCGCGCTCTTTTGCGTGCCGACGCTGCACAACCCGACCACGGCGACGCTCTCCGAAGCGCGCCGCGCGCAGATCGCGGAGATCGCGATGCGCCATCACCTCGTCGTGATCGAGGACCTCGTGCCCGCCGCGTTGCTCGACGCGCCGCCCACGCCGCTCGCCGCGCGGCTGCCCGAGCACGGCATCGTCATCAGCAGTCTTTCGAAAGCAGTGGCGCCGGGCCTGCGCGTGGGCTATGTGCAGGCGCCGCAGGACTGGGTCGGCAAGATCCTCGCGGTGATACGCAGCGACTGCTGGATGACGTCGCCGCTCGCAGCAGAGATCGCGGCACGCTGGATCGTGGATGGCGAGGTCGATCGGCTCGTCGCGCAGCAGCGCGCGCAGGTGGACGCGCGCCATGCGATCGCCGCCGAAGTGCTGGCGGACTGGACGTATCGCACCGATCCGACGAGCCCGCATCTCTGGCTGCCGCTCGCCGAGCCCTGGCGCGCCGCCGAATTTTCCGCGGCGCTGCGTCAGGCCGGCGTGCTCGCGAAAACGGCGGACAGCTTCGTGATTGGCCGCGGGTCGGCGCCGCACGCGGTGCGCCTGAGCCTCGGCGGCGCGCGCAGCCACGAGGCCCTGCGAGAAGGGCTGGAACTGCTGGCGCGCACGCTGCGCAACGGGCCGGAAGGGCTTTATTCGGCCTGACGGCGCGCCTTTCGCTTCCGCGCGGCGTTACTCCGCGATGAACGAGACCGTGCGCTTGCGCCGTTCGTCGACCGCAAGCGCGAACACATCGGGCCGTGCGTAGTGGCCCACCACATCGAAATCGTAGCGGGCGCGCGTGAGTTCGTCGGTATCGATCTCGGCGACGATGAGCCCGGTTTCACCGCGCAGCGGGCCGGCCAGCACATCGCCGAGCGGCCCGACGATCAGGCTGCCGCCGTTGATGAGCGGCCGGTTCTCGTCCCAGCCCGGCACTTCGACGCCGAGCGCCGCGGGCGAAGGCTGCACCTGGCAAGCGCTGATCACGAAGCAGCGTCCTTCGTGCGCGATATGGCGCATGGAGCATTGCCAGATGTCGCGCTCATCCACGGTGGGCGCGCACCAGATCTGCACGCCCTTCGCGTACATCGCCGTGCGCAACAGCGGCATGTGGTTTTCCCAGCAGATGGCCGTGCCCGCGACGCCTGATTGCGTGCGAACGGTCGGCAGCGTCGAGCCGTCGCCCTGCCCCCAGATGAGCCGTTCCGTGCCCGTCGGCATGAGCTTGCGATGCTTCGCCACGAGCCCCTCACCCGGATTGAAGAACAGCGCGGTGCAAAAGAGCGTGCTGCCGTCGCGCTCGATCACGCCGATCACGAGCGATGCGCCGCAACGCGTCGAAAGCTCCGCGAGCGCTTCGGTTTCCGCGCCGGGCACGTCGACCGCATTTTCGTAGTAGCGCGCGAATGCCTCGCGGCCTTCGGGCAAGCGGTAGCCGAGGCGCGTGCCGAATATTTCTCCCTTCGGGTAGCCGCCGAGCAACGCCTCGGGCATGACGACGAGCTTCGCGCCCGAGGCGCGGATCTGCGCTTCGAACGAGAGAATCTGTTCCAGCGTGTGCGCTTTGCCGGCGGCGGACGAACCGATCTGCAGCGCGGCGACTTTCGACTTGGCCATGATGGCTCCCAGGGGTTGGACTGCCCACATCTTTCCACGGCGATAAAATCGCGAGAACGTATATCGATACTATGTGATATGAACCAGTTTGATATCGCCGGCGTGGACCTGAATCTGCTGAAGATATTCGAGGCCCTGTTCGAAGAGGGCGGGGCGAGCCGCGCCGCGATTCGCCTCGACATGACGCAGTCGGCCGTGAGCGCGGCGCTCAGGCGTCTGCGCGCGCTCTATGCGGACACGCTGTTCGTGCGCACCGGCCGCGGGCTCGCGCCGACCTCGCGTGCGCAGGAGCTCAAGCCCGTGATCAGCGAAGCGCTCGACCGTTGCCGCCATAGCCTCGCGATCGCCTCGCCCGATGCCACCACGTTTCACGGTCGCGCAGTTTCCATCGGGCTTTCGGACGACTTCGAAGTGGCTTTCGGCCGGCGCATCATCGAAACGCTGGAAACCAGCGCGCCGGGTCTGCGCATCATCTTTCGCCAGACGCATAGTCAGATCGTCGCCGATGCGCTTGCCAATCAGGACATGGATCTGGCCGTCGCGGCGGGGGGCTTCGCTTCGCGCGGGCTGAGTCACCGGGTGCTCGGCGAGGGCAGCTATGCGTGCCTCGTGGACGACGCACCGCGCACGCCGCGGCGTTTGACGCTGAGCGACTACGTGTCGAGAGGCCACATCCTGGTGTCGTCGGGCGGCGTCGTCGGAATCGTCGACGAAGGGCTCGCCGCGCGGGGCCTGAAGCGCAATGTCGTGGCCTCGACGACGCATTTCGCCGCGTTGCCCTTTCTGCTCAAGGGCACGCGCAGCGTCGCCACGATTCCGCGCCACGCGGCCGAGGCGATCGCGCGCGTGACGGGCCTGAAGCTGCTCGAGTGTCCGATCGATCTGCCGCGCTATCCCGTGGAGCTCGGGTGGCGCAACAGTTCGCTGCGCGACGCCGCCATCGTCAAGGTCCAGGCGGCCATCATCGCGTGCTTTCCGGCAAAACACTGATCGACACGCATGCGCCATTCGCGTTGAATGGGCGGGCACGAGAATTGCGTCGACGTACCGATTTCCCGGAACGACGATAACGACCATATCGACGGACTCGACAAGGAGTTTCTCCGCATGCGCGCAATGCCTTTCCCCGACGGCTATACGATCGAGTCACATTTGCAGGAACCGCGCGACCTGCGCCGAGTGCCCATTCATCCCGATCACTGGTATCCGCTTGCCTGGTCGCGCGAACTCAAGCCCGGCAAGACGCTGGGCACGCATTTCGCCGGCGAGCCCATCGTGCTCTTTCGCACCGCGTCCGGCGCGGTGCACGCGCTCGAAGACCGCTGCGCGCATCGCCAGGTGCCGCTGCATGCGGGCGTGGTGGAGGGCGAGTCGCTTCGCTGCGGCTACCACGGCTGGACCTACGATTGTTCGGGCCAATGCGTGGACGTGCCTTACCTCGGCAGGGAGCGCCTGCCCAACGGCGTGCGCGCCTATCCGTGCCGCGAGGCGCACGGCATGATCTTCGTCTTTCCCGGCAACGCCACGCTCGCCGAAGCAACGCCGCTGCCCGTGCTGGATTCAGTCACGGACAAGGCATACAAGACGCGCCGCTTCGGGCAGGAGGTGAAGTGCCACTACTCGTTCATGCACGAGAATCTGATGGACATGAATCACCAGTTTCTGCACCGCCGCCAGATGGGCCAGATGCGGGCGCGTTCGCTTGGCCGGCGGCGTGGCGAGAACTCCATCGAAGTGGACTACACGTTCGCGCGCATGGCGGGCAAGCAGCCCGCAGGCGAGGCGCTCGTGTTTGGCGCGAGCAAGAACCGCGCGGACCCGAGCGATCAGAGCGTGATGACGATCCGCACGGAATATCCGTATCAAACGCTGAAAATACGCTCGGGCGACGACTCGCTCCTCATGGACCTGTGGATCGTTTATGTGCCGCTCGACGCGCGGCAGCGCACGAACCGGACTTTTGGACTCCTTTCGATCCGCAGGCCCGCCATTCCCTTCCTGCTCGACGCGGCGTGGCCGCTGCTGGTCTGGTTCACGGAGCGCATCTTCAAGGAAGACCGCACCATCGTCGAACTCGAACAGGCCGCGCACGACAACCAGGGCGCCGACTGGAATCACGAAGTGTTTCCTGTCATCAACGAATTGCGCGACCTGCTGCGCGATTGCGGCGCGCGCACCGTGATTCCCATTCGCGAGATGATCGAGGCCGACGCCTGAGGCGAAGGTGCTGTGACGCGCCGCCTCCCGCTAGCGTCAGGCCGTTCTGCGGGCGCGCGGTTTGGCAGGTGCCTTTTTCTTCGCGTTGCCCTGGTTGAATTCGATCGCCGCGCGAATGAGCGCTGTGAGCGCGCGTTTGTCGACCTTGTCGCCCTCGAGCCAGTCGATGGCGCGCCGCGCGTTGCCGTCGAGCCCGGCGTTGAACAGCTGCTTCGGGTCGGGCAGACTCGCGCCGTACAGGAACGTAAGCTTCACCTTGCCCTTGTGCGCGTTGCCCACGGCGATCATGCCGTCCCGATACCACACGGGGCTGCCCATGTATTTCCATTCCTCGACGATCGCCGGGTCGGCTGCGAGAACGGCCTCGCGCATCGCGACGAAGGTTTCGCGGCGCCAGTCGGTGAGTTCCGCGATCAGCTGGTCAATCCGTTCCGATGGGGTCATTCGCGCTCCGTGCTTGCATGACTTCCTGTTGTCGGGCAATCAGGATCGTAATGTAGCACCGAGGTTGCCAGGTCGAAGCCATGCAGGCAACCGAAGCAATCGTTAAGTGTTGGTCGTCGCGCTCGAACCGGGCGTCTTGGCGGAGGCGGATGCGTTGTGCGCTTCCGGCTCCATGAGGGAGATGGTGAAGAAACTGCCCATGACCGCGGAAAGAATGATGAAGATCGATGCGGCATCGACGAGGAAGCCGAAATAACGGAATACGAGGAAGCAAATCGAAAGCGTCAACAAGTTAAGCGTAAGACCGATGATCGCGGAGGCCTTCGGCACGGCGCGCATGAAGACGGCAAGCCGCGAATCGTTGCGCGGCACATACCAGATGAAGAACAGGCCGAGCGCGAGGATGAAAACCGTCTCACACCAGATCAGCCAGTCCGGGCGCTGCAGGAATCTGCCCTCGAAAATCGTTTCGATGACCTGCGCCTGAATCTCGATGCCGGGCACCAGTTCGCCTAACGCCGTTGTGCGCATGTCGGTGAGGCCCGTGCCGGTGAGGCCGACGAGAATCAGCTTGTTGCGGATGCGGCTCGCATCGACCTTGCCCTGCAACACATCGCGTGCGGAAACATAACGCTGCTGCGTACGCGCAATCGAGGCGAAATGCAGCCAGATATCGCCGTCGGGCTGCGTGGGCACCCGCACATCCGCCACGCCGACGGCGCGCACGCCGGATGGGCCCGCGAACACCTCGATGGCTGGCGAGCCGGTGGCCACGCGCAGCATTTCGATGGGCAGGCTCGGCACAAGTTTGTCGCCAAGACCCAGCACGAGCGGGATGCGCCGTACCGTGCCCTGTTCCTGTGCAACGTTGAGCATGGCCTGGCCGTGGGCGGCGCCCTGCAATTCGGGGAGGCTCGCGAGCACGTAATTGAAGCGGTGAACGTTCGCGAGGGCGTCCGGGCCGTGCACGAGCACGGGGGCGCTCAGGATGTCGGTGCGCGTCGTGGAGGTCGCGTAGTCGAAGGCCGCTGCGCCGAGAATCGAAGGGGATGCGCGCAACGCGGTCGCGAGAATGCGCTCATGGCTGGGCAGCGCGCGCAGTTGCGTAGCGAGCGCGGCCTCCGAGGCGGGCAGGTTGTCGGCCACGATGCCAGGCGAGGTCTGGTCGGGCTCGGGCATGTAGATGTCGAGGCCGATCGCCAGCGGTCTGTTCGCCTCGATCGCATCGACGAGCCCGGCGAGGCGGTTGCGCGGCCAGGGCCATTGGCCGAAGGTTTCGAGCGTCTTGTCATCGATCTCGACGATGGTCACCGGCTGCGTCGTTGGCACACGCGGAAAGCGGCGCTGGTAGTGGTCGAAAAGAAGCTGGCGTGCCGAGCCGAAGGTGTCGGGCAACACGCTATCGAGCGTGTCGAGCAAGGCCGGCCGCGCAATATCGCCGGGCCATTCGCTGCACAGGTTGATGAACAGAAGCGTCAAGAGCACCGCGAGCGCCCAGGGGCGCCCTTTGCGCGCCCGGATCATGCGCCTGAGGAAGGCGATGCATGAGTTGCGGTAGCGTTTCATGGCGGCATGGGATCGATGAAGCGCATCGCGGATCGATACGGATTACTGAACGGTGATGACCGCGCGACGGTTTGCCTGGTTGGGCACGCCGTCCGCAGTATGGACGAGCGGCTCGCGCTTGCCTCGGCCTGCAACTTCGATCTGCTGCGCGGGTATGCCTGACTTGACCAGAAACGACGCCACGCTTTGCGCCCGGCGCATGGAAAGCCGGTCGTTGAACTCCTGGGAGCCTGCCATATCGGTGTGGCCGACCACCGTGAGGTGAGGCGCGGGCCAGTTCGCCAATACCTTTTTCAACTCGGCGACGGTGGCCGCGGACTCGGGCGCAAGCTGCGTGGCGGAGTCGAATACGAAGTTGATCGTGAACGTTCGGGGCCTGGGCGGCTCTGCGGCCAGCAGGTCGCCGTACTGGGCATCCACCGCGGCTTTGTTGCCGGCGGTTTGCTCGATCGCACCGCCTTTCGAAACATCGGCGCGCGTGTAGGCCTTATTGATGACTTGCGTCTTGCCGCCGTTATGCACGATCACGTTGCCGACGCTGCCGTCCGGGTTGGGCAGGAGCGTGATCTTGTCGGGCGTGCTGCACGCGCAGAGGCACGCGCACAGCGTGAGCGCCATGCATTGCGGCAGGCAGTGTGCGGCGTTCGTCGTCTTCAATGATCGGTCTCCCCGCTTCCTCCCACCTCGATGATGAACTCCGTGCCGCGTACGCCGAGTGTGGTGGTGGGCGTGCTGTAGCGCACGGCTTCCGGATTGGCCTTTGCGAGCTTGCCGTCGACCACGGCGAGCGAGCCGCGCTTGATGCTCACGTCGAGCGCGCCGTCGTAGGTGGTGGTGTTGAATGCAAACTTGTTGAGATCGAGAACGGAGTTGGCGCCCTCGGTCAGCAGCGTGTTGTCGCGCAGGGTGATGCCGACGGAAGACGCGGGGCCGGTCAGGACGCGGTCGCTCGCGAACACCTCGCTGCCTACCGCGACGCCGACCGGCTGACTCGCACGCTCGATATGCACCGAGCCTTTGATCGTCTTGACTATGCCAATTGCATCGGCTGCGTGCGCATCGAAGGCTGGCGGGCACCCGCAGGCGAGAAGCAAGGCATATTGGATGGCTTGGCTACGCACTGGCGATACCGTTTGGCGAAACGAACGTGAGGGCTCGCGCCGGGTCTCTCGGGCACCCGGCGAGGATAGTGACTCCGCGCGGCCTGCTCCGTGCGCTAGCGCACATAGTGCAAGCGCACTCAACGTGCGCCAGAATCGGCAAAACCTCCGCGGGACGATCGTGCAGGCGCTGCTCTGGACCGAAGCCTATGCGTGATTGCGGTGCGATTGGCGGGCAAGGCCTGACGCACCCGGCCGATGCCCGCGCAAGGGCCTGCCTGCTTTCAGTGATCGTGCCTTACCTGCGCCATCACCGGCTGGCTCGCCTTGCGGCTCAGCATCAACGTCACGACCGCGGAAAGCGCGAGCGCCGCGCCAACGACGTACAAGCCCGCGGCATAACTCCCGGTCTGGGTTTTCAGCCATCCGATCACGGCGGGCCCGACGAACCCGCCGAGATTGCCGATCGAATTGATCATGGCGATGCCCGCTGCGGCCCCGGCGCCGGAGAGGAACATGCTGGGCATGGCCCAGAGCGGCGCCTTGGCGGCGCTGATGCCGACATTGACCACCACGAGCGCCAGCACGATCATCAGCGCGGTACTGGCCTGCCCCGCGAAGACGAAGCCCACGCATGCCAGGACGCAGGGAATCACGACGTGCCAGGTGCGCTCCGCCGTGCGGTCGGAGTGCCGCGCCCAGAGAATCATGGCGACGACCGCCACGATGCTCGGAATCGCGTTCAGCAGCCCGGTTTCGAGCGCGCTGAAGCCATATTGCCGGATGATGAGCGGCGCCCACAGGCCCAGCGTGTACAGGCCGGCCGAGGTGCCGAAGTAGATCAGCGCGAGCGCCAGCACGCGCGGGTCGCGCAGGGCGCTCAGCGCCCCGGCTGTGTGGCCTGCGTGGCCTTCGCGCGTTCTCGCTTCGTCGGCGAGCTTCGCCATGAGCCAGTCGCGCTCTTGCGGCTTCAGCCAGTGTGCTTTCGAAGGCGCATCGGTGAGAACTTTCAGGACCACGAAACCTAGCAGCACAGCGGGAACCGCTTCGATCACGTAAAGCAGCTGCCAGTTGGCAAGCCCGAACAGGGTCGGCAATTGCATGAGCGCGCCGGAAATCGGCGAACCGAGCGCCGTCGAAATCGGCGCCGCCGCCATGAACCACGCCGCGGCTGCCGCGCGTTGCTTCGTCGGGAACCAGAGGCTCAGGTAGAGGATGATGCCGGGGAAGAAGCCCGCTTCCGCTACGCCGAGCAAAAAGCGCAGCGCATAGAAACTGGTGGGGCCGGTCACGAAGGCGGACGCCGCCGAGACAATGCCCCACGTGACCATGACGCGCGCGATCCAGATGCGCGCGCCCACGCGGTGCAAGATGAGATTCGAAGGCACTTCGAACAGAAAGTAGCCGATGAAGAAGAGGCCGCCGCCGAGGCCGAACGCCGTGGGAGAAAGGCCGATCGCCTTGTTCATCGTCATTGCCGCGAAGCCCACGTTGACCCGGTCGAGAAAGCTCACGAAATAGAGCAGCATGACGAACGGGATGATGCGCCACATGAGCTTGCGCGTGACGATTGCTTCGGTATCCGAATTCACGTGTCTCCTCCCTGGAGGGTTCGGCGGGGGCATGCGGGTATTTTTGGTGTCACGCGCCCCCGTGTCTGCTTTTTTAACGGCGCGCTAGCGCTCAGGCAGCGACGGCCGCCTTCTCGACGAGTTCGCACACCGCGGCCGTGACCTGCGCCGTGGTCGCCTTGCCGCCCAGGTCGCCGGTGTGCAGCGCGGGGTTCGCGGTCACGGTCTCGATGGCCTGCATCACATGAGCGGCGGCTTCGGTCTCGCCGAGGTGCTCGAGCAGCATCGCGACCGACCAGAACGTGCCGATCGGATTCGCCAGTCCCTTGCCCATGATGTCGAAGGCCGAACCGTGGATCGGCTCGAACATCGACGGATAACGCCGCTCGGGGTCGATGTTGCCGGTCGGCGCGATGCCCAGGCTGCCCGCGAGCGCGGCGGCGAGGTCGCTGAGAATATCCGCGTGCAGGTTGGTCGCGACGATCGTATCGAGCGAAGCCGGGCGGTTGACCATGCGCGCCGTGGCGGCGTCCACCAGTTCCTTGTCCCACTTCACGTCCGGGAACTCCTTCGAGATCTGTTGCGCGATCTCGTCCCACATCACCATGGCATGGCGTTGCGCGTTGCTTTTGGTGATGACCGTGAGCAGCTTGCGCGGGCGCGACTGCGCGAGGCGGAACGCAAAGCGCAGGATGCGCTCGACGCCGGCGCGCGTGAGAATCGAGACATCGGTCGCGGCTTCGAGCGGATGCCCCTGGTGCACGCGGCCGCCCACACCCGAATACTCGCCTTCGGAGTTCTCGCGCACGATCACCCAGTTCAGGTCTTCGGGCTTGCAGCGCTTCAGAGGCGCGTCGATGCCGGGCAGGATGCGCGTGGGGCGCACGTTCGCGTACTGATCGAGGCCCTGGCAGATCTTCAGGCGCAGGCCCCAGAGCGTGATGTGGTCGGGCACGTCGGGGTCGCCCGCGGAACCGAACAGAATGGCGTCCTTGTTGCGGATGGCGTCGAGCCCGTCGGCCGGCATCATCACGCCGTGCTGGCGGTAGTAGTCGGCGCCCCAGTCGAAGTTTTCGAATTCGAACGCGAAGCGCTGCGTGGTTTTCGCAAGCGCTTCCAGCACTTCCTTGCCCGCGGGCACGACTTCCTTGCCGATGCCGTCGCCGGGAATGGTCGCGATGCGATAGGTCTTCATGTCTCGTTCCTGTGAAGTGAGGCCAGTGTGGGTTCACTTTACCGAACTCCCGGTTCAAAAACCGGTGCTAGACTCAAAGCATCCTTAACTTGAATTCACAAGTGGCGACCGTGACCGACACCGTTCTACCCGCCGATCTGGGCTTTTTCTCGACGCTCGCCTCCTCGGGCAGCCTGAGCGCCGCCGCGCGCGAACTGGGCCTCACGCCCGCCGCCGTGAGCAAGCGGCTCGCGCAAATGGAGGAGCGCGCCGGCGTGCCGCTCGTGAACCGCACGACCCGCCGCATGATGCTGACGCCAGAAGGCGAGGTGTACCTGGAGCACGCGCGCCGCATTCTCGACGAGATCGACGAGCTGGGCGAGCTGCTGGGCGGCTCGAAGAAGCATCCCAAGGGCTTGCTGCGCGTGAACGCGACGCTCGGCTTTGGGCGCAGCCATATCGGGCCCGCGCTTTCGCGTTTCGTCGCGCAGTATCCACAGGTTTCCGTGCAGCTTCAGCTTTCAGTCATGCCGCCGCCGCTCACGGAAGATTCATACGATGTCTGCATCCGCTTCGGCGAGCCGCCCGATACGCGCGTGATCGCGCGGCGTCTCGCAGCGAACCGGCGTTTGCTCTGCGCTTCGCCCGCCTATCTCGCGAGCCGGGGCACGCCCGTCACGCCGCACGACCTCGTGAAGCACAACTGCATCAGCATTCGTCAGGGCGACGAAGCCTATGGCGTGTGGCGGCTTTCGCACGAGCGCGGCAATGCGCGCAAATCGGAAGCCGTCCGGATCAATGGCAATCTCACGACCAACGACGGCGAGATTGCCGTGAAGTGGGCGCTGGACGGGCATGGCATTTTGATGCGCGCGGAATGGGACATCAACGAGTATCTGGCGGACGGGCGGCTCGTGGTCGTGCTGCCCGAGTATGAAACGCCCGGTGCGGATATCTACGCCGTGTATGCGCAGCGGCACCAGTTGTCCACGCGCATTCGGGCGTTCGTCGACTTCCTCGCTATCGAATTGAGCAAGTCGCAGCGATATCCAGTAGCCCGAAGCGCTTAGCGATGCTTCATGTCGCCGCCGTGGCGATCACGGCGGCGAGGCGCTCTGCGGCCGCTTTCATGTGCGCGCTGATAAAGCCGCCAAAACCCAGGATGAGCCCTGGGCGTGCGGTGCCCGCGGCGAACATCGGCGACGCTGCGCGCACCGCGATACCCTCGTTCGCTGCAAGCCGCACGATTTCGTGATCGTCCAGCCTCGCGGCGAGCCAGAGCACGAGATGCATGCCCTGATCGCCGGGCTCGATCCACGCGAGTTCACGGGGCAAAAGCGCTTCGAGCGTTTCGATCAGGCTGAGCCGCTGCTCTGCATAGACGTTGCGCACCTTGCGGACGTGCCGTTCCAGGTGCCCCTCGGTCATGAAGGCGGCGAGCACGTGTT
The DNA here is from genome assembly GCF_040948855.1 of Paraburkholderia sp. BR10882. Classification (NCBI taxonomy): domain Bacteria; kingdom Pseudomonadati; phylum Pseudomonadota; class Betaproteobacteria; order Burkholderiales; family Burkholderiaceae; genus Paraburkholderia; species Paraburkholderia sp. BR10882. The sequence goes on from NZ_JBFPKP010000018.1 coordinate 69,206, forward strand.
GATCGGCCGTTGGCGGATGCCGGTCCATGAGTACGCGCGCGCCGCAGAACGCATCTACGAGGCTGGGCGGCACGACGACGTAGCCAAGCCGCAGTGACGGAAACAGGATCTTGCTGAAGGTGCCGAGATACACCACGCGATCGGGCGCGAGGCCCTGAAGCGCCGGAAACGGAGAGCCCTCGTAGCGCAGTTCGCTGTCGTAGTCGTCTTCGACGACCCAGCCATGGGCCGAGCGCGCCCAGGCGAGCAACGCCGCGCGCCGCGCCATGCTCAGCGGCATGCCGAGCGGATATTGATGCGAAGGCGTGACGAACGCCACGCGCGCCTTCGGGGCCATGCGAATGCCGGCCTCGACGTCGAGACCCTCGGCGTCCACGGGCACGCGCACCATGGCGTCGCGGTAGGGCAGGCTTTCGAGGATGGCGGTGACGCCACGATAGGCCGGGTTCTCGACCCACGCCTGGTCGCGCGGCCCCAGCAGCACCTGGCTTGCGAGAAAGAGCCCCTGCTGGGTGCCGCTCGTCACGATGACCTGATCCGCTTCGCAGCGCACCGAGCGGGACTTGCGCACATAATCGGCAATCGCTTCGCGCAGCGCCAGGGCGCCCAGCGGGTCGGCATAGCCGGTCGGCGAGGCGGGGCCCCGCGCGCGCAGGCGGTTGCCGAGCCGGCGCCAGACATCGCCGGGGGCGGTCATACCCGTTGGCACCGATATGGCAAACGGTACTGGAGGAAGCGGCTTGAACTCGCGTCCGATCCTGGCGAACGCTTCGGCGCGCTCCGGCAGCCCGGCTTGCGCCGCCTGCGATGAAGCCACGCGGGGCTCGCGTGCGGGCGGCGGCTCCGCCAGCGCGAGCGCCACGCGGGTACCGGCTCCGGCCTTCGATTCGAGAAAGCCCTCGGCGATCAGTTGCTCGTAGGCCTCGACCACCGTGCCGCGCGCCACCTGGAGCGAAGCGGCGAGCGCGCGGGTGGAAGGCAATGCATCGGCGGGCCGAAGATCGCCTTTGCGCACCGCTTCGCGCAGCGCCTCGGCCACCTGGCGGCTGAGATTGCCGGCCTCCCGGTCCAGCGTGCCGAACGATGGCATCTCAGCGGCCTGTGCGGTTCTCGGCATGATTCTGGTTCACTGGATTATGAATAAACTGGATCTATAGAATAAACCACTTTTGCGGCAGACTCGGATTTGTGGCGGCTGCGGCCGCGCTCGCCCATCACCTTACGAGCAGGGACAAACGCATGTACGTACCAGCCCATTTCGCCGAAAACCGCCAAGACGTTCTGCACGATTGCATCGCCCAACATCCGTTCGGCACGTTGGTCACACAGGGAAAGAGCGGGCTCGATGCCAATCACATCCCCTTTGAACTCGCGGCGGGCGAGGGCGAGTTGGGCGTGCTGCGTGCGCACGTCGCGCGGGCCAACCCGGTTTGGCAGGACGTGGCGAACGGCGACGAAGTGCTCGTGATCTTCCGCGCGGGCGACGCGTATATTTCACCGAACTGGTATCCGAGCAAGCACGAGGCGCACAAGCAGGTGCCGACCTGGAATTACGTCGTGGTCCATGCTCACGGGCGCATCAAGATTCTCGACGACGAGCGCTACGTGCGCGGCGTGATTGGCCGCCTGACGCGCACGCACGAAGCCACGCAGCCCAAGCCCTGGAAGATGGCCGATGCGCCCAAGGACTACACGGACACGCTCGTCAAGGCGATCGTCGGCGTGGAGATCGAGATCACGCGTCTGGTCGGCAAGAGCAAGCTCAGCCAGAACAAGGAAGAGCGCGATATTCGCGGCGCGGGCGACGCGCTCAAATCGAGCGGCGAGTCGCGCATCGCCGACGCCATGCTCGCCGCTGCCGACGCGAAGGCGCAATAACGCGCAACCGCGCACACGAGGGCACCGTCATGGCAAACGACCCGCCGCTCGCGCCTGGGTTCTCAGGCATCGATTCAGCGAGCCTGCCATGGGTGCCCTCCCGCTTCGCGCCCGGCGTGGAGGTCAAGAACCTCGGCAAGGCAGACGGCCGCGCGATGCAACTGGTCCGGTTCGCTGCAGGGGCAACGTTCCCTGATCACCGCCATACGGGCCCCGAGTTCATCTACGTACTCGAAGGCGAGGCCGTGCAAAACGGCCGGCGGCTCCCTGCGGGATACGTGGGCATTGCCGAACGGGGCACCGTCGACGCGGGATTTCATAGCGACACGGGCTGCGTGTTCCTGCTCGTTTACGACCTGGACCAGGTGTTCGACAAAACCTGATCGCCACACAGGCTCGCGGGGAAACACGGGTAAACCACATTCCAGGCGCTTGAAGAAAATCTTCACAGGCCTATTCAACTAGTATTTAATAAACCGGCGCGGCAGTGAGCGACGGGTCACGCGCGTCGCCGTGACCTGACCCTGACGGTACGAGGCCGGAACGATGAATCCCCACGAATACGAAATCCACGATGCGCGCTTTCGCATGCTGCTGCAGCCCAACGCGCAGTTCGAGAAGCTCGCGGGCGGCTGCATGTGGGCGGAAGGACCGGTGTGGTTTCCCGCCGGCGACTTTCTTGTCTGGAGCGACATTCCCAACAACCGGATGATGCGCTGGGTGCCCGGCATCGGCACGGGCGTGTTCCGCGCGAACTCGAATTTCAGCAATGGCAACACGCTCGACCGCGAATGCCGGCTCGTGACCTGCGAGCACGGCACGCGCCGCGTCACGCGCACGGAGCACGACGGGCGCATCACCGTCATTGCCGACCGCTACGAAGGGCATCGGCTGAATTCGCCCAACGACGTAATCGTGCATTCGGACGGCTCGATCTGGTTCACTGACCCCGACTACGGCATTCTCGGCGACTACGAGGGCTTTCGGGCGCCGAGCGAGATCGGCGCATGCCACGTGTATCGCGTAGCGCCCGATACGGGCGTGGTGCGGCGCGTGGCCGACGACTTCATGAAGCCCAACGGGCTCGCCTTCTCGCCCGATGAATTGCGGCTCTATGTGGCCGACTCGGGCGCATCGCATATCGAGAACGGCCCGCATCACATCCGCGTATTCGACGTGGATCCGCAAGGCGGTTTGCACAACGGGCGGTTATTCGCGGACGTTTCGCCTGGGGTGCCGGACGGCATGCGCGTGGACGAGCATGGCAACGTCTGGACGAGCGCGGGCGACGGCATCCACTGCTATGCGCCCGATGGCACGCTGCTCGGCAAGATTCTCGTGCCGGAGACGGTCGCGAATCTCGTGTTCGGCGGCCCGAATCGCAATCGCCTATTCATTGCAGCCAGCACGTCGCTGTACTCGCTTTACGTGGGCGTGCGCGGCGCTGCCTACGGAGACCGGCTATGACACTTCTCGACCCCGCCTCGCTTTCGGCCGCGCTCATTCTCCTCGACCGGCGCGACGACGTTGCCATCGCGCGCGGACAGTTGATGCCTGGCTCGACACTCTATGGCGACCATACGGTCGCGGGCATGATTCCGCCTGGCCACAAGGTCGCGCTGCGCGATATCGAGCCGGGCGAACCCGTGCGCCGCTATGGGCAGATCATCGGCTTTGCGAGCCGGCCGATCCGTCGCGGCGAACACGTGCATACGCAGAATCTCTCGATGGGCGATTTCGAGCGCGACTACGCCTTCGGCGTGGACGCGCACGACACGCCCGCCGCTGCGCAACCGGCCACGTTTCTCGGCATTCGGCGCGCGGATGGCCGCGTCGCGACGCGTAATTACATAGGCATCCTGACGTCTGTGAACTGCTCGGCCACGGTCGCGCGCGCGATTGCCGATCACTTTCGCCGCGACATCCACCCCGAAGCGCTGGAAGCGTTCCCCAACGTGGATGGCGTGGTGGCGCTCACGCACGGCGAAGGCTGTGCGCTAGCGGCCGAGGGCGAGCCGATCACGGTGTTGCGCCGCACGCTCGCGGGTTATGCGCGGCACCCCAACTTTTACGCCGTGCTGATCGTCGGGCTCGGCTGCGAGACGAATCAGATCGACGGTCTCGTGGAAGCGGAACAACTCGAGCGCAGTACGCGCCTCTCGACCATGACGATTCAGCAGACGGGCGGCACCGCGCGCACGGTGGCAGCGGGCATCGAACAGGTGCGTGCGCTGCTGGCCGATGCGAACCGCGTGACGCGCGAGCCGGTCGATGCGCGTCACCTCATGGTCGGCTTGCAGTGCGGCGGCTCGGACGGCTATTCCGGCATTTCCGCGAACCCGGCGCTCGGCGCGGCCGTGGACCGGCTCGTCATGCACGGCGGCACGGCGATCCTCTCCGAAACGCCCGAAATCTACGGCGCCGAGCATCTGCTCACGCGGCGCGCGGTGTCGCGCGAGGTGGGTGAAAAGCTGGTGGCGCGCATTCGCTGGTGGGAAGCGTATTGCGCGCGCATGGAAGCCAACATGAACAACAACCCGTCTGCCGGCAACAAGGCGGGCGGCCTCACGACCATTCTCGAAAAGTCGCTCGGCGCAGTGGCGAAAGGCGGGACGACGCGGCTCGTCGAAACCTACGAGTATGCGCAGCCCGTGCGCGCCCAGGGTCTCGTGTTCATGGATACGCCGGGCTACGACCCGGTGTCCGCCACAGGCCAGGTGGCGGGCGGCGCCAACCTGATCTGCTTCACGACGGGCCGCGGCTCGGCCTACGGCTGCGCGCCTTCGCCGTCGCTCAAGCTCGGCACCAACAGCGCGCTGTGGCGACGCCAGGAAGAGGACATCGACCTGAACTGCGGCCGCATTCTGGACGGCGAGCAAAGCGTGGACGAGGCCGGTGCTGCGATCTTCGAGCTGATGCTCGCGACCGCCTCCGGGCAGCGCACGAAGAGCGAGCTGCACGGTTACGGCCAGAACGAATTCGTGCCCTGGCATCTGGGGGCGGTCATGTAGAGCGGGAGCGATTCGAACAGGCGCCGCCATTCACTGGACAGACGACGCCACATTCAGAAGGAGTGCTTTCGATGAAGGAAAAATCGCGCTGGCTGGTCATTTTCTTCTGTTTTCTGGCGATAGCGGTCAACTACATCGACCGCGCCAATCTCGCGGTAGCGGCGCCGCACATCATGAAGGACCTCGGCATTGGTCCTGCCGCCATGGGGCTGCTGCTCAGCGGCTTCTTCTGGACTTACGCCGTGATGCAACTGCCGTTTGGCTGGTTCGTCGACCGGGCCGGTGCGCGCATCGCATTGCCGTTCGCCGTGGGCTGGTGGTCGGTGTTCACCGCGGCCACCGCGGTGGCGGGCGGCTTCGCGGCGATGTTCGGCTGCCGGCTCATGCTCGGCGTGGGCGAGGCGGGGGCGTATCCGTCGTGCGCGAAGCTCGTGAGCCAATGGTTCTCGCGCGATGAACGCGCGCTCGCCACGAGCATCTTCGACAGCGGCTCGCGCGTGGGCTCCGCACTCTCGCTGCCGCTCGTGGCCGCCATCATGGCCGCGTGGGGCTGGAAGGCGTCGTTCGTGATTACCGGCGCGCTCGGGCTCGTGTGGATCCTGGGCTGGATCGTGATGTACCGGGAACCCGAGGCGCGGGCCGCACTCGACAAGCCGCGCGCCCCCGCGCCGGCCGCCGCCTCGATACGCTGGAGCGGCCTGTTCCGCTACCGCACCGTGTGGGGCATGATGCTCGGCTTCTTCTGCCTGAACTTCGTCATTTACTTCTTCATTACGTGGTTCCCGAGCTATCTCGTCGAGGCGCGCGGTTTCTCGCTCAAGTCGCTCGGTACGCTCGGCACCTTGCCCGCCATCGCCTCGATACCGGGCGGCTGGCTGGGCGGCTGGCTTTCCGATGCACTCGTGAAGCGCGGCTGGAGCCTGACGGCTGCGCGCAAGACGTGCATCGTCGGCGGCATGCTGCTTTCGTCCGTGATCACGCTAACCGGCGTTGTTCAGGATATCTATGTAATGCTCGCACTCTTCGCGATTGCTTATGGGAGCCTCGCGGCTGCGGCGGCCAGCATCTGGTCCCTGCCTGCCGACGTCGCGCCCACGCCGCGGCATGTCGCTTCGCTGGCGGGCATTCAGAACTTCGCGTCGAATCTCGCAGGCATCGCGCTGACGACGTTTACCGGCGTGATGCTGCAGCTCACGCGCGGCTCGTTCACGATTCCGCTCGTGGTCGCCGGTGGGTTTTGCGTGCTCGGCGCGGTGAGCTATCTTGTGATTGTCGGACGCGTCGAGCCGCTTGAGGCTCCCGAGGCCAGCCGCGTCGACCAACCGGCTTACGCGCCGCGCACGTAAGCACGTAACCACGAAGGCGCGGCCTCTTACTCCGCTGCCATACACAGGGTCACGTACATGTCGAATGCCGCTGCTGCAAAAGGTTCAGAAGTCGTTATCGAGGCTCGTGCGCTGCACGCCTTCGTCGTCGCCATCTGGCGCGCGGCCGGCAGCGAGGCGCGCGAGGCGACGCTGGTTGCCGATCACCTCGTCGAAGCCAATCTCGCCGGGCACGACTCGCACGGCGTGGGCATGATTCCGCGCTATATGCTGTCGTGCCGCGAAGGCGAGCTCAAACTGAACGCGCACGCGCAGGTCGCGCGCGACGCGGGTGCGGTGCTCACGATCGAAGGCGGGCGCGGTTTCGGGCAAGTCACGGCCTTCGAGGCGATGGAACACGGCATCGAGCGCGCGAAATCGCTCGGCGTGTGTGCACTCGGCCTGCGCAACGCGCATCACATCGGACGCATCGGGCACTGGGCGGAGCAATGCGCGCGCGCCGGGCTCGTGTCGTTCCACTTCGTCAACGTCGCGGGCGATCCGCTCGTCGCGCCGTTCGGCGGCATCGACCGGCGCTTCGGCACCAATCCGTTTTGCGCGGCGTTTCCGCTCGAGGGGCGCTCGCCGCTGGTGCTCGACTTCGCCACGAGCGCGATTGCGGCGGGGAAAGTGCGCGTGGCCTACAACAAGGGCGTGGATGTGCCCGCCGACGCCCTGATCGACAGCGACGGCCGCCCTACGCGCGATCCGGGCGCGCTGTTCAGCGATACGCAGCACGGTGCGCTGCGCGCTTTCGGCGGCGCGGTGGCGGGCCATAAGGGTTCGGGGCTCGCCGCGATGTGCGAAATTCTGGCGGGCGCGCTCTCGGGCGGCTTCACCACGCGCGAGCAAACCATCGTCTCCACGCACGCGATCGTCAATTGCATGACGTCGGTGATCGTCGATCCGGCGGCGTTCGACGCGCCCTCGCGCGAGCACGAAGCGCTCGCGTTCGTGGAATGGCTGAAGGCCACGCGGCGCGCAGCGGGTGTCGACGAGATCCTGCTGCCCGGCGAGCGCGAGGACGCGACGCGGCGGCAGCGCGAAGCGCAGGGCATTCCCGTGGATGCGACGAGCTGGTCGCAGATCGTCGATGCCGCGCGCATGGCGGGCGTGACTGAGGCGGAAATCGCGGCGTGCGAGCGCAGCTCGCGTTAACTGCCAGGCTAACTACGTTCCGCTCACTCGTCGCACTTCACCTCGTTTTTGGGCGCGACGATGATCACCGGGTAGGTGCCGCGATCGAGTTCGACGCGCACGACGATGGCGGTGGTGGCAGGGTCGCTATCGTCGTACACGCTCACCTTCTCGTTCTTCAATAGCGTGACGCCGGTGCAGCCGGACGCGTGGCTGTCGTCGTCGGCGATCTTGCATTGAATCTCGTTGTCCTTGAGGTAGCGAATGCGGTCGCGGTCGGGCGTGGCCAGATAGTCGCGCACGCTTTGCGCCGAGCCTGCCACGCCCGTCACATAACCGATCGCGCAGTCGCGCTTCGAATTCGAAGCGCCCGACGACGTCTGGGCAAGGGCGGGCGTCGCGGCCAGCGCCATGGCAGCGAAGGCAGCGAGGACCGGCGAGAGGGTAGGACACTTCATGAGTGATCGATTGCCGCAAAAGTGGAAGCGCCGATTTTAACGCCTGCGCGATATCCGCTAAGATCGACGCGGAATTCACAGAGCGAAGCGACCGCAAGCCAGAACGCGCAATGGACCGAATCGACGCCATGAAGGTTTTCGTCGCCACGCTCGACGAGGGAAGTCTCGCGGGCGCGGGCCGCCGGCTGGGCCGCTCGCCCGCCGCGGTGAGCCGGGCCATTGCGTTCCTCGAGGAGCACACCGGCACGGCGCTGCTGTACCGCACCACGCGCACGATCCGCCTGAGCGAGGCGGGCGAGCGCTATGCGCTGGCATGCCGGCGCATTCTCGCCGATCTCGAGGAAGCCGACCTGCTCGCCGCCGACGAACGCTCCGCGCCGCGCGGGCTGCTGGGCGTCACGGCGGCGGTGGCCGTGGGCGAAGAAGTGCTGCGCCCGATGATCGAGGCGTTCATCGACCGCAACCCCGAGGTGTCGATCCGTCTGCACCTGCTCGACCGGCCCGCGAGCCTCATCGACGAGGGCATCGACGTGGCGTTGCGCATTGCGCATCTGCAGGATTCGACGCTCGTCGCCATCCCGGTGGGCGAGGTGCGGCGCGTGGTGGTCGCCTCGCCCGACTATCTCGCCACGCATCCGGCCATCGAGACGCCCGCCGATCTCGCGAGCCACCCGATCATCTCGATGACGCATTTCGGGCTCGACTCGTGGAGCTTCCCGGCGGCGCGTCAGACCGCGCTGCCCCAGGTCGTGCAATTCTCGCCGCGCTTCATCGTGAATACCATACGCGCGGCGCGGGCTTCGGCCGTGGCGGGGCATGGCGTCACGCGGCTCTTTTCCTATCACGTGGCCGAAGAGGTCGAGGCGGGCCGGCTCCGGATCGTGCTGCGCGACAGCGAGCATGGGCCGCTGCCCGCGAATCTCGTCACGCCGCACGGGCGCCTGTCGGTGCCCAAGGTGCGCAGTTTCGTCGATTTCGCCGTGCCCCGGCTACGTGAGTACTTCGAGCAGGCCCGGCGCATTACCGACGCCGATTGAGCAAGTCCTCACCATTCGTTCGCCTCACGGAAGAATGACTTACGTATCGCGGTGATTCTCTCGCTGCGCGATCTAACCTAGACTGGCTCCCATGTTCAGCGGGTGCTTCATTGCATTCGCTCCTGGGAGTCGCAATGCATCAAGCCGTCTCGAATCCGTCCGCGCCTGCGGCCTGCAACGGGGTCTCCGCCACGACGAGCTTCGCCGTGATGCAGGCGGTTGCCGCGTACGGCCTGTCGTTCGTGTTCTCGTCGAGCGGTGGCGACTACCTCGCGCTGGTCGCGATCGGCGCCGCGGCGCTCGTGCTCGTGCTCTTCGTCGATCTCTTCTCTGCGTTGAGGGCCAAGTGAATACCACTGTTTCCTCGCCCGCGCCTGCGCTGCGGCAGTCAAAGCCGCAACCGCGCGGCTACTCGGAGCGCAATGCGCAGTACTGGCGGCGCAATCTCGTCGTGTGCGTGATCGGCTCGTTCACGACGCTCGTGAGCCTCAGCATGCTGCTGCCATTCCTGCCGCTCTACGTTCGGCAGCTCGGCGTGAGCTCGCAGTCCGCCGTGATCCAGTGGTCGGGCGTGGCATTCGGCGCGACCTTCCTCGGCACGGCGCTCACCGCCCCGATCTGGGGCCGCCTTGCCGACCGCTATGGCCGCAAGCCCATGCTCGTGCGCGCGGCCATCGGCATGGCCGTGGTGATGTCGATGATCGGCGTGGCGCACAATGTGTACGAGCTCGTCGCGCTGCGTCTGATCGCCGGCCTCGTAGGTGGCTACGCGTCGGCTTCCACGGTGATGGTCGGCACCCAGGCGCCGCGCGAGCGCGCGGGCTGGGCGCTCGGCATTCTTTCCACGGGCGCGCTCGCGGGCAATCTCGTCGGGCCGCTGGTGGGCGGCGTGCTGCCCGGGTGGATCGGCATTCGCGGCACCTTTTTCGCCGGCGGCGCGATGATCGCCGTGGCGGCGCTCCTGACCATCTTCGTCGTGAAGGAAGAGTTTCATCCAGAAAGCGACGCGAAACCGCACGCAAGCAACGCGGCGGCCGGTTCGGCCAGCGGTGCGCGCCGCCCCGACTATGCGGTGGTGGCCGCGCTGCTCGTGACCGCGATGATGGTGCTGCTCGCCAACATGTCGATCGAGCCCGTCATCACGGTGTATATCGGCAGTCTGGGCGTGGGCGCGGCGCATCTCGCGCGCGTGGCGGGCGTGGTCATGGCATGCTCGGCGCTTGGCAGCATGTTCACGGCGGCGCGCCTCGGCGCACTGGCCGACCGCTTCGGGAGCTGGCGCGTGATCGTCGCCTGCCTCGTGCTCACCGGGCTCGCGATGGTGCCGCAAGCGTTCGTCACACACTGGTGGCAGCTCGCGGGCCTGCGCGTGGTGATGGGCATGACGCTCGCGGGGCTCTTGCCTTCCATCGGCAAGCTCGCGCGGCAGTCGGTAGACGAAAGCAAAACGGGCCGCATGCTCGGCTATTTGCAGTCGGCGCAATTCAGCGGCCAGGTGGTGGGGCCGGTGATCGGCGGCGTGGTCGGCGTTCACTTCGGTCTGCACGCCGTGTTCTTCGCGACCGGCGCGCTGCTGGTCGCATGCGGCGGACTCGCGCACTGGGCGCAGCGCCGCGCTCACGCTTGAAACGGGAACGGATCCGGAGGGAACGCAACATGAGTACTCAAGTGGACCAGCGGGCGTTGCTGCGCTCGCTCGGCATTCAGAAGCCGATCATCCAGGCGCCCATGGCGGGCACTACCACGCCGGCGCTGGCCGCCGCCGTGTCGAATGCGGGCGCGCTCGGTTCGCTGGGCGTGGCCGCGATGAACGCGGAGAACGCGCGTCGCGCGATCCACCAGACGCGCGAGCTGACGGCGAAGCCGTTCAACATCAACGTGTTCTGCCATCGCCCGGCCACGCCCGACGCGGCCGTGGAGCGCGCGTGGCTCGACTGGCTCGCGCCGGTGTTCGAGCAATACGGCGCGAAGCCGCCTGCCTCGCTCTCGGAGATCTACATGAGCTTCGTCGTCGACAAGGCCATGCAGTCCATGCTGCTCGAAGAGAAGCCGGCCGTGGTGAGCTTCCATTTCGGCCTGCCGCCCGATGCGGTGATCGCCGAGCTCAAGCACGCGGGCGTCCGGTTGTTTGCGAGCGCAACGAATCTCGACGAAGCGGCCGCAGCGGTGGAGGCGGGCGTGGATGCGATCGTCGCGCAGGGTGTGGAGGCGGGCGGCCATCGCGGCGTGTTCGATCAGAACGCCCGCGACGACGGCCTCGGCACGTTCGCGCTCACGCGCCTGCTGGTGAGCGAATTCGACGTGCCCGTGATTGCGGCGGGCGGCATCATGGACGGCGCGGGCATCGCGGCCGCGCTCGCTCTGGGCGCGCAGGCGGCGCAACTGGGCACGGCGTTCGTGGCCTGCCCGGAGAGCGCGGCCGACGAAGGCTATCGCGCCGCCTTGCTCGGCGACCCCGCGCGCCATACGACGTTCACCTCGGCAATCTCGGGGCGGCTTGCGCGCAGCATCGTCAATCGCTTCACCGCGCTTGGCGAGGATCCGAAGGCGCCGCGCGTTCCGTCTTATCCGATCACGTACGACGCGGGCAAGGCGCTGATCGCGGCTGCGAAGGCCAGGGGTGAATTCGGCTACGGCGCGCAGTGGGCGGGCCAGGCCGCGCCGCTCGCGCGCGCGTTGCCGGCGGCGGAGCTGGTGGCGCAACTGGAGCGCGAGACGCGCGAGAGCATCGCACGGCTGCAGTCGGTATGGGCTTGAGCGGCATTTGATCGACGCAAACGGGAACATCGGCACGCGCGATGGATGCGCGTGCCGATGTTCCTTTAGGCGGTGGCAAAGACGGCTTCAGGCAGGCAGAGGTTCGACGGACACCATGTTCTCCTCGAGTGGCGATGCGTATTCGCCTCATGTTGGACGCATCAGAATAGAACTAAAGCATCTGGCGCGAGCTGGAGCCATCAGGAGAAAAGGGCATGCAACGTAAATTCGACGATCTGCTGCTGGGCAGCATCGAACTGTTCTGCCAGGCGGCGGAGCTGGGCAGCTTCACGCTGGCGGCCAATGCGGCGAGCGTCACGCCCGCCGCGGTGAGCCGGTCCGTGGCGCGGCTCGAAGAGCGGCTCGGCGTGCGCCTGTTCGTGCGCACGACGCGCCAGATTCGCCTGACCGATGCGGGGCGGCGCTACTTCGAGCAGTGCCGCCAGGCGCTCTCGCAACTCGTGGACGCGGAGCGCGAAGTCACGGGCGAACAGACCACGCCGGCTGGCGTGCTGCGCATCAGCATGCCCACGCCCTACGGGCACTATCGCGTGCTGCCGCTCTTGCCGGCGTTTCGCGAGCGCTATCCGGAGGTGCAGGTCGACACGCATCTGAGCAACCGCAACATCGACTTCGCCGACGAAGGCTTCGACCTGGCGATCCGCGGGCGCGCGCCCGCCGATTCCAACCTGGTGGCGCGCAAGCTGGAAGACGCGGAGATGGTGGTGGTGGCCACGCCCGCCTATCTGAAGCGCGCGGGCGTGCCGAAGACCGTGGCGGATCTGCAGTCGCACGAATGCATACAGTTCGAACTGCCAAGTAGTGGGCGCCATCTTGCCTGGACGTTCGACGGCAATGCCAATGAAGATGGCGACGTGATCACGAGCGGAAGTTACGGAACGTCGGGCGACGCGCTCGCCGGCGTAACGCTCGCGCGCGCGGGAGCGGGGCTGTTCCAGACGTATCGCTTCGTCGTGGCCGACGACCTGCGCGAAGGCCGGCTCGTGGAAGTGCTGCGCGGGGAGGGGGGGCGTACCCGGCCGTTCATCCTGCTGTATCCGCACGCACGTTATTTGACGTCGCGGGTGCGGGCGTTCGTGGATTTTCTGGTGGAGCAGCTTTCGGCGCCTGCGGTTTCGCCAAAAGCGAAAATCGGAATGGCAAAGCGTTGAAGCGCGACTAGCGGAATAGCCTCGCCGCTGGATCGTTTACGCAAAACGCGGGGCGCGCGAAGCATGGTGCGTTCACTGGCCGCGCGAGTCGTCCTGGCGTCCGGACCGTCCCCGCGAGAAGGAGGTGTCAGATGAAAGCTTCCCGCTCGTTGTCTGCATGTCGTTCATACTTCGGCTGGAACCGGGCGGCGTTCGTGCCGCGACTGCGTCATCTCGCATTGGGCGCCGGGCTCTTCGCCCTGACGCTTGGGACCGTGCGCGCCGACGGCCTGCAGGCGATCCTGCCGCCGGCCTTTGCGACTTCATCGACCGTGCCGTCCAATGGCGACGTCAATCCGTACGGCATCGCATTCGTACCGCTTGGCGTGCCCTCATGGAGTACGCTCAAGCCCGGTGACGTGGTGGTGTCCAACTTCAACGCGAAATCGAATCTGCAAGGCACCGGCACGACGATCGTGAAGCTCGTTCCGAATAGCCCGCCAGTGACGTTCTTCCAGGGCGCCAACCTTGGTCTCACGACGGCGCTCGCCGTGCTGCGAAGCGGCTTCGTACTTGTGGGCAACGTGCCGACCTCGAACGGCAAGGACGTCATCGCGCCGGGCTCGCTTCTCGTCATCAATCCGCAGGGCCGGCTCGTCAAGGAACTGAAAGATGCGCGGCTGCTCGACGGCCCCTGGGACCTCACCGTGCTCGACGGCGGCCAAATCGTGAAGGTCTTCGTCTCGGACGTGCTCGACGGCACCGTCGCCCGGATAGACCTTGCGATCGGCGAGGACGGCGTGAAGGAGTTGCCCTCCTCGACCATCGTCGCTTCGGGCTACATGCATCGCACCGATCCGGCTGCGCTGGTCGTCGGCCCGACGGGCCTCGCCTATGATGGCCAGCACGACGTGCTCTACGTCGCTTCGACAGGCGACAACGCGGTGTTCGCCATCTACGGCGCGGCGGGTGCGAATCATAGCGGCGGAGTGGGGCGGCTGATCTATCAGGACAATACCCACCTGCACGGACCGCTTGCCCTTGCGCTCGCGCCCAACGGGCATCTCGTCACGGCCAATGGCGACGCCGTGAACGCCGACGCGCAACAGCCCAGCGAGATCGTCGAATTCACCGTGGAAGGCCAGTTCGTCGCGCAGATGTCGGTCGATCCCACGACGGGTTCCGCGTTCGGGCTCGCATTTGGCATGGACAGCCAGCACCACTCGCAGTTCGCCGCCGTCGACGACACTACCAACGCGGCAACGGTCTGGACGTTGCGCACGGGTAACTGATCGCCAACAATGCACGTCACTTCCCACGGCTCGCCCCGCAGCACAGGGGTGAGCCGGGCAATGGCAATCGATGAGCCGCATCGCGGCGAGCGACCTTGCGGCTCTTTGGTTCTCTGCCGAAGAAACGCGGGTAGATCGCGCACGTGGAGCCGCCGGGCCGATACCGGATGCGGCATACTGGAAAGTGAACCACGCGTTTGTTTTCGCAGAGAGCCGCGATGATCTTTCGCCAGCTTTTCGACCCCGTATCGTCTACCTATACCTACCTGCTCGGCGACCCCGAAAGCGGCGAGGCGCTGCTGATCGACCCGGTCTACGAGCAGGTGCCGCGCGACCTCGCGCTGCTGCGGGAGCTGGGCTTGCGCCTGCAGGCGACGCTCGATACCCATGTGCACGCCGATCATGTCACGGGCGCGTGGCGTTTGCGCGAGCGCAGCGGGAGCCAGATCGCGCTCGCCGACGCGGTGGGCGCCGAGGGCGTGAACCGTCCGCTGCGGCACGGCGATCGCATCGCCTTCGGCAAACGGTATCTGGAAGTGCGCGCCACGCCTGGTCACACCAGCGGCTGTCTGACCTACGTCCTCGACGACGCGAGCATGGCCTTTACCGGCGACAGCCTGCTGATACGCGGCTGCGGCCGCACCGATTTTCAGGGCGGGAGCGCGGAGCAGCTGTTTACTTCCGTGCGCGAGCAGATTCTCACGCTGCCCGACGACTGCCTGCTCTACCCGGCGCACGACTATCGCGGCATCACGGTCACGAGCGTGGCGGAGGAGAGGCGCTTCAATCCGCGCCTGGGCGGCGACGTCGATCTCGGCGACTTCGCGGGCTACATGCACAACCTGAATTTGCCGCACCCCAAGCAGATGGCCGTCGCGGTGCCCGCCAACCTGCGCTGCGGCAAGCCGGAAGGCGACGCGCCGATCCAGGAAACGCCCGACTGGGCGCCGCTCACGCTGCGCTTCAGCGGCGTATGGGAAATCGAGCCCATGGCGCTGCTGGAGCATGCGGCGGCGCTGCAGATCGTCGACGTGCGCGAGGCGCCCGAGTTCATCGACCATCTCGGCCATCTGCCCGACGCGAAACTCGTGCCGCTCTCGCAACTGATGTCGCGCATCGACGAGCTCGATCGCGACCGGCCGGTCGTGGCGGTGTGCCGCTCCGGCGTGCGCTCCGCGCAGGCAAGCGTATTGCTGACCAAGGCGGGCTTCGGCAAGGTGGCCAATCTCGCTGGCGGCATGTTGCGCTGGAAGGCCGAGGGATTGCCCGTCGCGCCGTGCAGTCCGTGATGACGCCCTGGAGGAGACGAACATGACAGCCCACGACTTCGCCGAGTTTTCCTGGGATGAGCAGGAAGACGTCAAGGCTGTGCTCGCGAGCCGGGGGCTCGACCTGGGCGAGTTCCGGATCTCGGACAACGAGAAAACCGCTGCCGGCGGTGAGCGCGCGGCGATTCGCCAGGTATCCGTCACACGGATCGCCAACGGCAAGACGGCCACCTACGACACCGATCACTTCGCCCCGTGGATCACGGATTTCGACGAAGCGCTGCAGGCCGGCGAGTTCGACGACTGAACCCCATGGAGCGCCGGCGCCGATGACGCCGACGAGGCCACGTACGGTCCTCCGCGCATGGCCGGCGTACACTCGTCCCCTTGGGAAAGGAATCGGAAACGAGGAGCCAGGCTTGCCATGACGAACGCCACGGTGACTGAGGGCCGGAATGATCACTGGCTCGTCGCGCGGCGCGATGCGCAGACGGGCATCGAGAGTCTGCGCGCGCATTTCAGCGGCCACGCTTACGATCCCCACGATCACGACGACATGCTGATCGGCTATACGGAGCAGGGGGTGCAGCGCTTTCAGTGTCACCGGTCGCTGCATACGAGCGTGCCGGGCCGCGCGATCCTGATCGAACCGGGCGCGCTGCACGACGGCCACGCGCCCGAACCGGGCGGCTTCACCTACGCGATGCTGTACCTCCCGCAGCCGTGGGTCGAGTGTGCGGCGCGCAGGCTGAACATCGCGGGCCTGGGCGGCGTGGCGGCCGCTTTCGGCCAGACGCTCGTTGACGACCCGCGCCTGACCGAGTCGATCCGCCGGGCGTTTCTTGCGCTATACGGCGAGGAAGGCCGGCTCGCGCGCGACGAGGCGCTCGACTGCTTGCTGGAGCGCCTGGGCGGCCATCTGCTCGATACGACCGCAGCGGCGCGCCCCGCTTCGCCCGCCCTTGCCCGTGTGCGCGACCTGCTGCACGAACACATGAGCGCGAACATCGGGCTCGACGAACTCGTCGATAGCTCGGGCATCGACCGGTTTCGTCTGACGCGCCTGTTCCAGCGCGAGTTCGGCACGTCGCCCCATGCGTACCTGGTGCGCTTGCGCCTGCGTGCCGCGCGCAGGCTGCTGGCGGCGGGCCACACGCCGGCGCGGGTCGCGGCTGAAGTGGGTTTCGCCGACCAGAGCCATCTCGGCCGCTGGTTTCGCCGCGCGTACCGCATGACGCCGGCCGCCTACCGGCGCATGTGCGCGCGCATGGACGCGCACACGCCGGACTGAACGCATCCGGCAGGTCATGTCATATCGATTCCAGGCGCGATGACCGGCGCACACCATGACACCGCGGCGCTGCTCGGCACGCTATCGGCTCAACGCGGCCTGAGCCCGTTGCAGCCACTCGCCATTGTGCTCGCGGGCGTGACGCGGCCAGTGCTTCGCGTCGTGCACGATCTCGGCGTAAAGCTCGCGCGAGCGCTGGCGATCGGCGTCACCGGGCTGCTTTGCCAGCCAGTCGGCGAAGAGACAACGCGGAGCGGCGTCGCTCGCGCACGAGAGCGCGGCTTCGAACGCGGCGCGGGTGCCCGCTGCGCCATTCGCGGCGAGCGCCCGTGCATACAACAAGGAGGGATCCGGCTGCTGGCGGGCGACAGGCTGGAGGGCGAACAGCTTTTCCAGCGTCTCCTGCGTGGCTGCGGTATTGCCATTGGCAAACTGCGCGCGTGCGAGACCTTCGAGCAACGCGGGATCGGATGCGAACGGCCCGGTGGCCGCCGCCTGGTAGTGCTGCAGCGCTTCGACGGCGTTGCCCGCGTCGAGCAGCGCAGCGCCCAGGCGCATACGGTGCGCGACGGTCGGCGCGCGGTCGAAATCGTTGCGCGCTTCGCGCACGGCGCGGTTGGGGTCGACCAGTTGCGAGATGGCCCGGCCTGTTGCCCTCGCCCCGCGCGACTGGCGCAGGCTCGGCAGATAAATGACGAAGAAGTAGACGAGGCTGCCAAGCCCGGGGAAAAGAAACAGGATCAGCAGCCAGTACATGTTCTGCTGGTTGCGGATCGCGTGCACTGCAAAAAGCAGCGCGATGATGACGTAAAGGCTGATTCCGAAAATGCGCATTGACGAGAGGGCCCGTTGTGTTGCGTGGTTGTGTTACGTGATTGTGTTATGCGTCGCAGGCGTCGAAATGACTGGAAGCTGGCGGATCAATGGCGACGCCCAGGCAGTTTGCGCTGCAGCGACTCGAGCTTTTCAATGATACCCGCCGGCAGCTTGCGTTCGCGCGCGATCGCCATGCTATCGCGGCCTTGCGGGTCGGCGATGGACGGATCGGCTCCCGCTTCGATCAGATTCGTCATCGCGCCATACGGCTGCCCAAAGCGAATAGCTGGCGTTGGCGCCTTGCTCGAGAAGGAGCGCCGCATTCAAGCAACTGCCGGATTGCGCGGGCGGCGCAATGCCCCCGCGCGTGACCGCATCCGCTGCCGATTTGCACGCAAAGACCCGGCACAGGCAGAATACGAAATTCCGGCCGACTCAAATCGGGCTGGACTCCGCGGGCGAATGGCCATGAGCGGCCGCCCGCGCAACAATCAAAAATCGAGCTTAGGGGAAGTTGAACATGATTGGACGGATTCTGGCGGCGGTATCGATGATCGGCGCTTTGGCCGCTTTGGCGGGCTGCAACACAGTCGCCGGTTTCGGGCAGGACATCACAGATTCCGCCCGGGCCGTCCAGCGCGTTCTGTGACGACTCGCTGGTCGGCAGGCCAGGAATTGAGCCCCGCGACGTGGTGCGCGTCATGAAGGGCGCACTGCCGCAATAACCCCGGCCGGTATTTCCCTTGGCAGAGACTCTCGAACCGGGTCTCTCAGCTTTGCACCAAATCGATCAGTAATCCTGTTTGAATCGACTGCACCGCAGTCATCATTCTGAATAAAAGCCATTTTTATTCAGAATAATTAAAAGCATAAATAACACCGTCGCTCATGGAAATCCCGTATAAATCCGCGTGACCCGCGAAAGCTTCGGGAAGGGTTTGAATCACTAGAATCCCCGAAACGATCGAAGTGGCGAGCATCGCGCCACCGGCCTATCCCGACGGAGACAATCAATGCAATTGAGTTTTGGCGCGCTGCGTCGAGTCGCACTCGCTGGTGGCCTGCTGTTTGCCATGGCGCTTCAAGGCGCGCATGCCGCCGACGATGCCGGCGAGAAGATCACCATCATGGTCGGCGGTATCACGAAGCTCATTTACCTGCCCGCGCGCCTCACCGAACAACTGGGCTATTTCCGCGACGAAGGGCTGAACGTCGAGTTGCTTTCGCAACCCGCGGGCGTGGATGCGGAGAACGAACTGCTCGCAGGCGCGGTGCAGGCCGTGGTCGGCTTCTACGATCACACTATCGACCTGCAGACCAAGGGTAAGGACGTCAAGGCGATCGTCGTGTTCGGCCAGGTGCCGGGCGAAGTGGAACTGGTGTCGTCGAAAGCGGCGGGCACGATCAAGTCGATGGCCGACGTCAAAGGCAAGACGCTCGGCGTGACGGGCCTTGGGTCCTCGACCAGTTTTCTCACGCAGTATCTGGCGAGCCAGCATGGCATCGCCTCCAGCGCCTACACCATGTTGCCGGTGGGCGCGGACGCGAGCTTCATCGCGGCCATCAAGCAGGGGCGCATCGACGCGGGCATGACGACCGAGCCGACCGTATCGGCGCTGCAAAAAGCCGGCGATGCAAAGGTGCTCGTCGATATGCGCACGGTCGAAGGCACGCGCGCCGCGCTCGGCGGCACCTATCCCGCCGCAAGCCTTTACGTGCAGGACGCATGGGCCCAGTCGCACAAGGCTCAGGCGGTGAAGCTCGCGCACGCGTTCGTGCGCACCATGCAATTCATTCACACGCACAGCGCCGAGGAAATCGCCGCGCAAATGCCCGCCGACTATCAAAAGGACAAGGCGCTTTATGTGAGCGCACTCAAGGCCTCGCTGCCGATGTACACCGCAGACGGCAAGATGCCCGCCGACGGTCCGGCGACCGTACTGAAGGTGCTCTCCAGTTTCAATCCCTCGGTGAAGGGCAAGCACGTGGATCTGTCCGGCACCTACACGAACGAATTCGTCAGCGCGAAATGAAGCAGGTCCGGAGCTGCCGTCCTGCGCTCGCCGTCTGGCGGTCCGGTATCTGAGAGAGCGCGACATGGTGCATAGCCTGCGTGGGCGGTTGCTGTTGTGGCTGCTGGTGCCGCTCGCCGCGTTTGTCGTTGTGACGAGCTGCGAGTCGTACGATGCCGCGCGGCAGACCGCGGATCTCGTGCAGGACCATTCGCTGCTGGATTCGGCGCGCACGATCATCGAAGACGTCGACTGGGACAACGGCTCCCTCAGAGCGACAATCCCGCCGGCGGCGTTGGAACTGTTCGAATCGCCGTGGCAGGATCATGTGTTCTACAAGGTGCTCGCCGGCAATGGCCGCTTGCTGGGCGGCGCGCCGGACTTGCCATTGCCGCGCGCGAACACCGCCGAGGTGCCTGTGTTCTACGACACCGCGTATGCGGGACTGCCGATTCGCGCCGTTGCCTACGAGCGCATGCTCTACGACTCGGGCCGGGCCGAACGCGTCATGGTGATCGTCGGCAAGACGATCGCGTCGCGCGAGGCGATGATCAACGCCTTGTGGAGGCCGCAACTCGCACGCCAGTGGTTCATGCTGGCGCTCGTCGCGCTGCTCGTGCCGCTCGGGCTTACGCTCGAGCTGCGGCCGCTCATGAAGCTCAAGGACGACGTCGCGGACCGCGAGCCCGTGCAACTGGAGCCGATCCGCCCGGATCATCTGCCGTCGGAACTGAGGCCGATTGTCGAGGCGATCAACCAGTGCATCGCGCGGCTCAAGGTGCATGCCGCCATGCAGCGGCAGTTCATCGCCGACGCGGCGCACCAGCTGCGCACGCCGCTCACGCTGCTCACCACGCAAACGCAATTCGCGAGTCAGTGCGACGCGAACGATCCCGCGCTTTTCGACGCACTCAAAGGTGTGCGCCGCACCAGCCAGAAAATGGCGGAGTTGACGAATCAACTGCTCGTGCTCGCACAGGCGGAATCGATGACGCAATCGTCGCCGAGCCAGACGCGCGTCGATCTCACCGAGGTCGTGTCTTCCGTGCTCGAAGAGATGGTCCAGGCGGCGGAGCGGCGCGGCATCGATCTCGGCGCGGAACTCGACGACGACGTGCACGTGGCGGGCAACACCGGCCTGCTGGCCTCGCTCGTGTCCAACCTGATCGACAACGCCATCCGCTATACGCACAAGGGCGGCCGCGTGACGGCCGTGTGCCGCAGCGAAGGGGAGCAGGTCATGCTGCAGGTGGTGGACAACGGCCCCGGCATTCCAGCCGAGGCCCGTGCGCACGTGTTCGAGCGCTTCTATCGCGTCGCGGCGGATACCGACGGCACGGGGCTTGGTCTCGCCATCGTGCATCAGGTCGCGCGCTCGCACGGCGGCTCGGTGAGCGTTGCCGCGGGGGCCGAGCGGGTGGGTCTGGTCGCGACGGTGCGTTTGCCCGTCTGGCCCGGATGAGGAGGGTAAGAAGGACCATGAAGCTGCTGCTCGTAGAAGACAACGCCGAACTCGCGCACTGGATCGTCAACCTGCTGCGCGCCGAGAATTTCACGGTGGACTGCGTGGCCGATGGAGAAGCCGCGGACTCCGTGCTGCTCACGCAGAGCTATGACCTCGTGCTTCTCGATATGCGCCTGCCGCGACTGAGCGGCAAGGACGTGCTCAATCGTTTGCGGCGCAGGCGCAACAACGTGCCCGTGCTCATGCTGACCGCGCATGGCTCGATAGACGACAAGGTGGCGTGTTTCGGCGCGGGCGCCGACGACTACGTGGTCAAGCCGTTCGACAGCCGCGAACTGGTTGCGCGCATCAAGGCGCTGATACGGCGGCAGACTGGCGAGAAGTCGGGCTGGCTGACCTGCGGCGACCTGCAGTACGTTTGCGACACGCGCGAGTTTCGCCACAAGGATGCACCGCTCACCCTGCGCCGGCGCGAGCACTCCATCCTCGAAGCACTCATGCTGCGCCAGGGCAAGGCTGTGCCTAAGCAGGCGCTGCTGGATCGCATCTGCAGCCTGAGCGACGAACCGAGCGTGGACGCGATCGACATCTACATCCATCGCCTGCGCAAGCATCTGGCGGAATCGAGCGTGCAGATCACCACGCTGCGCGGCCTCGGCTACATCCTTCGCGTGAAAGAGGCGGTGGCGGCCTGAGCAGGCCGGCTTTATTTACGGTATTAGTGGATCTACTTAGGAATACCCATCGTTCGTGAAAGAATCGCGAAGGATTCACCTCTCTACTATTCGTCTCACCCGCTGATTCACACGGCTCGCCGAAACCGGCGAGTGATGGCAGCGGGTCCATGAAAACTTCCAACGAAGCAACCCCTGGAGACGATCTTGAAGAGAAAACAACTTGCTGTCGCTGCCGTAGGCGCGACCTTCGGCGCACTCGCAGCGAGCGGCGCACACGCGCAATCGAGCGTTCAACTCTACGGCCTCATCGACCTGAGCGTCCCCACCTATCAATCGCACGCGGATGCCAACGGCAACCACGTGATCGGCATGGGCATTGCCGGCGAACCGTGGTTCAGCGGCAGCCGCTGGGGCTTGAAGGGCGCCGAAGACATCGGCGGCGGCACGAAGGTGATCTTCCGGCTCGAAAGCGAATACCGCGCGAGCGATGGCCAGATGGAAGACCCGGGCCAGATCTTCGACCGTGACGCCTGGGTCGGCGTGGAAGACGAGCGCTTCGGCAAGCTCACGGCGGGCTTCCAGAACACCATCGCGCGTGACGCCGCGGCCATCTACGGCGACCCGTACGGCAATGCGAAGCTCACGACGGAAGAGGGCGGCTGGACCAACGCCAACAACTTCAAGCAGATGATTTTCTACGCGGCGAGCGCAACGGGCACCCGTTACGAAAACGGCCTCGCGTGGAAGAAGGTCTTCGATAACGGTATTTACGCGGCAGCGGGCTACGCTTTCGGCAATTCGACGAGCTTCGGCAATAACGCGAACTATCAGTTCGCACTCGGCTACAACGCCCCGACGTGGACGGCCTCGACCTTCTATAACCACGTGAACCGCGACGGCAACACGAACCAGGCGTTCTCGGTTGGCGGCAACTACACGATCGGCATCGTGCGCGCCAATGCGGGCTACTTCCGCTACTGGGGCAATCAGGGGGCGCTCGGCCAGCGTCAGGACAATGCGTGGACGGTCTCGTTCAAGCTCGTGCCGAAGGGCGCGCTGGACTACGAACTCGGCTACCAGCAAATGCGCACGCACAACGCCGCGTATAACGTCGATGGCAATATTCCGAACGCCAACATCGGCGCATTCGATCCCACGAGCGGGCTGCACAACGGCTTCAAGGAAACGCTCTACGGCTCGATCTTCTATCACCTGTCCAAGCGCACCGAAGTGTATCTGGCAGGCGACTACATGAAGCTGCACGGCGGCTACACGGTGGGCACGACCTTCGGTGCGACCAACCAGGTCGAAGTGACGACGGGCGTGCGCACGCGCTTCTGATCGGTCTTCTCACTCAACTTCGTAGCACGCGGGGCTCGATTCGTCAGGCGAATCGAGCCCCGCGGTGCTTTCTGCGGCATCAACCCGCGTCCACGCAGGCAACGCTCGGCGCCGTATAGGCCGAGGGATAAGGCGATGCCGGTCCGCTCACGAGCCTCAGAGGCTGCGTGGCGAGGACATCGGCTTGCACCTGCTCGCGACGCGTGAGCGCGGCCGCTTCGCCGGCAGGCTGTGATGCGTTCACGCTGCAAAGCAGATTCCTTCCGCTCGATAACTGCACAGGCGTCTGGTAAGCCGAACCCGGCGGCGCGGCCAGCGCGCCGGCACTCCATAGCGCCGCGGCGCAAACGACGGCGCATCCTGGCAAGACGATCTTCATGGCTCACTCCTCACATTGCGGTGATCCATCTTCTGCCAACGATCGGCGCCGTTCCAGAGCGAATTCTGAAACTCACTCTTGCCATACACTCAACGGTCGGGTCGAGGCAGGCCGAGATTTCGGCCTGCGGCTCGAGCCGATTCTGAAATCTCGGATCGATGGCGGATTCGAGCCGAGTGGCGTTCCGGAAAATGACAAAGAAATCAATGTGTTGCGGATTGTTCCAGACGTCGATGCGCGCTGGCACGGCTACTGCTTTATAGAACTCCGACGGTCTATCCCTGAATAGCCCGCAGCCCTCATTAAACAAGCACCGGAGATGCGACGCAGTCCGGTCGCGAAAACGAAGGAGACATCCCGTGCAGAACAGTGCATCCGTATCCGCCGCCTCGCAGGTCAACCAGGCGGTCCCCGAGTCATCCCAAACAACGCAAACCCGCTTCTGGCCCGAAGGCTGGTGGAAGCTGATGGAAATTCGCATCGGCATCATTCCGCTGCCGATCTACGTGATCCTGTTTGCGCTGATCGCGGGCTTCGCGGTCACCGGCAAGGTGCCCGGCGAGATCTCGATGGCCATCGCCGTGCTCGCTTTCTGCGGCTTCACATGCGCCGAACTCGGCAAGCGCCTGCCGCTGCTGCGCAATATCGGCGCGGCGGCGATTCTCGCGACCTTCGTGCCCTCGGCGCTCGTGTACTACCACGTGCTGCCCCAGCCCGTGCAGCACCTCACGGTCGAGTTCACGAAGCAGACCAACTTCCTCTATCTCTTCATCGCCTCGATCATCGTCGGCAGTATTCTCAGCATGGACCGGCGCGTGCTGATTCAAGGCTTCCTGAAGATCTTCATTCCGCTTGCGGCCGGCACGGTGGCGGCGACCATCGTGGGCACCGCGGTCGGCGCGGCGCTCGGTCTCGGCGTCAAGCACACGCTGCTCTACATCGTCGTGCCGATCATGGCCGGCGGCGTGGGCGAAGGCGCGATTCCGCTTTCCGTGGGCTATTCGGAAATCATGCACGTCGCGCAAGGCGACCTGTTCGCGCAGGTCTTGCCGCCCGTGATGCTCGGCAGCCTCATGGCGATCATCCTCTCGGGCATGCTCGACATGCTGGGCAAGCGTATGCCGCATCTCACCGGCAACGGCCGTCTGCAAGTCGGCGCGAGCGACGAACTGGCGTCGTCGAACGACGAGGCTCGCGGGCACGTGGACGTGAGCCACATCGCCGCGGCCGGCATCACCGCGATCACGCTGTACCTCATCGGCCTGATGGCGAACAAGCTGTTCGGCCTGCCCGCGCCGGTGGCGATGCTGTTCCTCGCCGTGCTCGTGAAGCTCGCGCGCGCGGTTTCGCCGCCGCTGCAGGAAGGCGCGTTCGTCGTCTACAAGTTCTTCTCGACCGCGGTCACCTATCCGCTGCTGTTCGCGATCGGCGTGGCGATGACGCCGTGGGACAAGCTCATGGCCGCGTTCACGCTCGTCAATGTCGTGACGATCGCCGCGACCGTGGTCACGCTGATGGGCACGGGCTTCGTGGTGGGCCGCCTGATGAAGATGTACCCTATCGACACCGCAATCGTGAACGCGTGCCACAGCGGCCAGGGCGGCACCGGCGACGTGGCGATCCTCACCGCCGCGAACCGCATGCAGCTCATGCCGTTCGCGCAGATCGCCACGCGCATTGGCGGCGCCATCGTCGTGACCGTGACGCTCATTCTGCTCGCGCATTTCGGCGCATGACGCGCGGCTGTGCGCCCCTCGTACGCGCCTTCGCGATCGTGGCGCCGGTGCATCCGGCGCGCGGTATCCGCTGAACCCGCCGTCTGGCGGCAGCCAATCGACGAGGGCGAACGTGCAGATGCGTTACAAGGGCATTCCATGGTGGGGATGGGCGGCGGCGGCCGTGGTGTATGTCGGTGCGGCCGCCGCCGCGGTGGAGTTCGC
Source organism: Paraburkholderia sp. BR10882 (assembly GCF_040948855.1). NCBI lineage: Bacteria > Pseudomonadati > Pseudomonadota > Betaproteobacteria > Burkholderiales > Burkholderiaceae > Paraburkholderia > Paraburkholderia sp. BR10882. Next base: position 94,480 of record NZ_JBFPKP010000018.1, read on the forward strand.
ATGGAACCGAGCGATCGACGCGCTGGCCGACGTCGGCGAGCATCGGCTCGATCTCTACGCGGCGAGCCTGAAAAGCGAGCTGGGACGCTTCGAGATGGTCCCCGCGCTCGTGGCGCGCCAGGACAGCGTGCGCGCGTTGCTCAAGGCGCCGCCCGCTGAAGCGCATGGCATGTTGCCCGCGGTCGATGCTTATCTCGAAGCGGTCAACAACGATGTCGGCAGCGGCGCGGTCGACGTGATCGACGCGCACGGCACGGTGGTCGCCGCGAGCAACTGGAATCAGCCGGTCAGCTTCGTCGGCACCAACGTGTCGTATCGCCCGTACTTCAAGGACGCGCTCGCGCAGGGCCGCGGCCGCTTCTTCGGCATCGGCACGAACACCGGCATTCCCGGGCTCTACTTCGCCAGTGCGATTCACGACGGCGACACGGCGATCGGCGCGGCAGCCGTGAAGGTCAGCGTCGACGCGCTCGAATCCGCGTGGCGCACGCCTGGCGAGGCGGCCATCGTCGTCGACAGCAACGGCGTGATCGTGATCTCGACCCAGCCCGAATGGAAATTCACCGCGATGCGCGCGATGACCGAGCCGCAGCAGCGCGATATCCAGGCATCGCGCCAATACGCGGGGCGCATCGTCGAGGCGCTCCGATACCGGCGCGTGGGCGACTGGAATGACAGCGCGTGGATCGGCATCTTTCCCGACCTGCGCCGCGCGGGCCGCACGGCCCGCCTTCTCGTGATGTCCCGCCCCGCGCCGCAAGGGCAGGACACGATCATGGTGCTGCTCGACACGGCGGGCGCGCGGCGCCAGCAACGGCTTGCGTTCGCGTTCGTGACGGGCGTGTTTCTGATCGCCGCGCTCTACGCGCTGTATGCGGTGCAGCGCCGCCGTGTGATCGTGGAGAAGCTCAAGGCGCAAGAAGCCTTGCGGCGCGCGAACGATCAGCTGGAAACGACCGTGGCGCAGCGGACCGCCGCGCTCACGCAAGCGAACGCGCAGATGCAGCGCGAGATCGCCGAGCGCGAACGCACCGAGCAGCGTCTGCGCGCCACGCAGCAGGAAGTCGTGCATGCCGGCAAGCTTGCGGTGATCGGCCAGATGGCGGCGGGGCTCACACACGAACTGAACCAGCCGCTCGTCGCGATCCGCACGCTCTGCGACAATGCGCGTACCTTCTTCGAGCGCAATCAGAGCGCACAAGCGATCGCCAATCTCGAGCGCGTCGGCCGTCTCGTGGACAGCATGGCGGTGCTCACGAGCGAGCTGAAGGCGTTCGCGCGTAAGCCGGAAGTGGAGCGCGTGGCGGTGTCGCTCGGCGAAGCCGTCGCGCATGCTCGGCTCATCTACGAGTCGCGGATTCGCGACGAAGCGGTGCGGCTCGATGTGCGGATCGCGCCGGGCACGACGGTGTATGCGGAGTCGAGTCAGCTGCAGCAGGTGATCGTCAATCTGCTCGGCAATGCGCTCGACGCCGTGCGCGACGCGAGCACCCGCGTGATCGCGATCGAGGCGAGTGAGCCTGACGCGCAAGGCCGTGTGCGCTTCACGATCGAGGATAGCGGCCCCGGCATCGCGCCGGATGTGCTGGCGCACCTGTTCGAGCCGTTCGTGACGACCAAGCCGCGCGGGCAAGGACTCGGGCTCGGGCTCGCGATCACGTCGCGCATCGTGGAAGGCTTTGGCGCGAAAATCACCGCAACGAATCGCGACGAAGGCGGAGCCCGCTTCACGATCGAATTCGCGGCCGCCGAGCCGCAAAGGACAGAACATGGCAGATGAGATTCGGGTGCTGGTCGTCGAGGATGACGAGAATGTCCGCATCGGCGTCGAGCAGGCGGTGGCGCTGGCGGGCTTTCCGGTGAGCGCCTATGCGTCGGCGGCCGATGCGTATGCCGACATCGCGCCGGGCGCGCCGATCGTGATCGTCTCCGACGTACGCATGCCCGGCATCGACGGCCTGCAACTGCTCGATCACGTGATGGCGATCGACCCGCAAATTCCGGTGCTGCTGATCAGCGGGCATGCGGACATTTCGACGGCGGTCAGCGCGATGCGCGTGGGCGCCTACGACTTCATCGAAAAACCCTTCTCCTCCGATGTCATCGCGGGCCGCGTGGCACGCGCGGTCGAGAAACGGCGGCTCACGCTCGAAGTCGAGGGCTTGCGCGCTTCGCTGCACAACTGGCAGGGGATCGAGGCGCTGGTGCTAGGCAAGTCGCCGGCCATGGCGGAGGTCCGCAAGAAAATTCTGCGTCTCGCGGATACCTCCGTGTCGGTGCTGATCACTGGTGAAACCGGCACGGGCAAGGAGCTGATCGCACGCAGCCTGCATGACTTCAGCGCGCGGCGCGACGCGCATTTCGTGGCGCTGAATTGTGGCGGTTTGCCCGAGCAGGTGTTCGAGAGCGAACTGTTCGGGCATGAGGCGGGCGCGTTCACGGGCGCGATCAAGAAGCGCGTCGGCAAGATCGAATGGGCGAACGGCGGCACGCTCTTTCTCGACGAGATCGAAACGATGTCGATGGCGCTGCAGATCAAGATGCTGCGCGTGCTGCAGGAGCGCGTGGTCGAGCGCCTCGGCGCAAACGAGCTGATTCCGGTGGATTGCCGGATCGTTGCCGCTTCGAAGGCCGACCTCGCGGAAGTGTCTGCGCAAGGAGGCTTTCGAGCCGACCTGCTGTACCGGCTGAACGTCGCGCAGATCGAATTGCCGCCGCTGCGCGAGCGGCGCGAGGACGTTCCCCTGCTGTTCGAGCATTTCGTGCTCGCGGCCGCGCGGCGTTTCGGCACGCCGGCGCCGGTCGTGACGGCTGCGCAAGTGTCCGAGCTCATGACGCACGCATGGCCCGGCAACGTCCGCGAGCTGCAGAATGTCGCTGACCGCTTCGTGCTCGGGCTGACTGGCGACAGCCTGCTTTCAGCGGGCGCGGCTACCGTGAAAGGGGAGACGCTGGCGGACCAGCTGGCGTATTTCGAGCGGATGCTGATCGAGAACACGCTGCGCCGCCATCACGGCAACGTCGCCCAGGCGAGCGAGGAGCTCGGGATGCCGAAGAAAACGCTGTATCACAAGCTGCGTCAGCTGAAGATCGCGGATCGCGACACGCAGGGCGACGAGAAGGACGACAAAGACCTCTGACCGGATTAATTGGTGCGGTACGTGGTCGTCGACGATTGCAGCCTGGTGAGCGCGCCGTTCTTGAGCCGGAACCAGCCCTCCGAGCCTTGCATCACGACTTCGTCGGGTTGCCAGAACACGCGCTTGATCGTCATGCGCGTATTCACGTGCTGCACGAGCGGCGGATTGTGGCGAAAGTCGTACAGCACCGGGCCGTATGCGGTTTGCACGAGCATGCGCGTAATCGTGCTGTTGTCGTGGCCCACTTCGTCGAAGTGCGCGAGCGTCTTCGCGTCGAAGCGGTCGAAGATATCCTTGCCGAGGACCGCCACGAAGTCGCGGTCGTCGCGCACGAATTGCACCGTGCCTGCGGCGGTGGCGAACGAGCCGGTCGCGTCGCTTTGCGCATGAGCGCAGGTCACGAACGAGGCGGCGGTGAGTGCGGCGAGTAACAGTCGTTTCATGTTGCTTTCCAGTGGCTTCGCAGGATTTTCGTTCATTTCTGTCGCTGCGTCGAAAATTCAAGGGTTCGAGAGTGCCGCGAGCAGGCGTCGCGATCACGTACGCCGTGCAGAGCGATGCCCTCGACAATCACTAACCGATGAGGCCGTGAAGGATCTGTGCAGCCGGATGTCGACGTCGAATTCTCCATGTTCCGGCTCGCGGATGGACAGAGCGCAAGTCTACCGCGGCAAGCATGCCTCGCCGACGGTAAACGGAAGAGGCGCCCGGCCCGCAGAACAATGTCCGCGGGCCGGGCGCCTCGGGGTACAGCTTGTTTCGCGCGACCAGGTGGCCGCCCGGTTCGATTAGTTCGCCACGTAGCCCGTGGGCAGCGTCGCATTGGCGCTCGCCACCGAAGCGTTCTGCGAAATCACATACACCGGCGACTCGGTCAGGCTCAGCGCGACCTTGCCGTTGGTGTAGCTCTTCGTGGTCGGATTGCCCATTTCATCGAGCACGGTGACCGTGCCGCTCGTGCCGGGTGCATCCACCGCGAGGCTGTAGCCCACGCTATAGGTCGAGCTGTAGCCGGCGCTCGCGCTCCACACACTGTTGTTGTGCGTCCACAAGGCCGTGATGACCGCGCCGTTGTTGAGCTGCTGGAACGCGTAGGCGTAGACGCCCGAGGGGGTCTTCTTCACCGGACCGAGCGTGTTGGTGCCGTCGAGAATACGCGTCATGGCCGCGACGGACATGGCCGCGGGCTTCGGGCTGATGTTCTGCGCGCCATACTGACCCTGTGCGTCGGCGAGATCGAAGAACGTGCCGTAGCCCACGAGGCCCGGGAAGTCGGCACCGTAGAAGATCCAGGTTTGATCGGCGCCTTCGCCCAGAATGATCAGGTGGCTGCGCGCCACCACTGCGCCTTGCGCGTACAGGATATTGCCGGTCGGATAGTTGGGACCGTACGACGAACCGTTGTCGTAGCTGATGCCAAGCTCCGTGCTGAACAGCTTCGTGCCCGGCTTGTAGTCAGCCGCCATTTCGCTGCGCAGCGCGCGCATTTGTCCCATCAGCGAGCCGGACGCGTTGGCCGGATCGGTTTCCTGACGCTCGGGCGGGAACGAAGGCGAGCTGCCGTTGATGTCGTAGTAGCCGTGCGTCGTCACGCCGTCGATGTCCTGCGCGTAGCCGAGCGGCGCGAGGGCCTTGAGGTGATCGGCCGTGCCGGACGGCGCCGTATCGGTCGGCCCCATCACGACTGCGTGCGGGTCGGTCGAGTGAATACCTTGATAGACGGCCTGATAGAGCTGCACGAATTGCGTGTTGTTGCCTTGCCATTGGGCGTCCGGCTCCCAGGTGAGCTGGTAGTAGTTCGACGCCTGCTTCGGAAAATAAGCCGTCCGAATGAGGTTCGACTCCGTACCGATCCGGCTCATGTAGTTCTGGTAGTACGAGAGGTTACTCGGCGGAAGGGCTTCGTCCTCGAACGCGCCGGTCGGGCTCGCCCAGGCGGGAATGCCGTCCAGACGCACGAGCCGCATCACGTTGCCCGTGTTGTAGAACGGGTCGAGATTGTTGACGTTCGGGTTGAAGGTGTTGGGGCCGTTCGGCTCCATGTTGTACAGCTCGCGGTGGTCGTACGTCCACGAGATGCCGAGCGAGGAGAGCACCGAAGTGTTGTCGTCTTCGCCTTGCATGCCGAAGCGGTGCAGGTCCTGATGCGAATACGTCACAGTCGGCACGATGCCGGCCAGATTGGGCAGCACGCCGAAGGTCGCGGTACCGGCGGGGCGGGTGCCCAGTTCGGGGAGTTGACCGCCGGCGGTCGCGAGCTTGGCGGTCACGGCAAAGTAGCCCGCGAGCGTCGACGAGCAGCTCAGCGTGGTCGTCACCGGGCCTGCCGTCACGCGCAGGCTGCCGCTCGTGACCACCTTGCCGAGATGGTCGCTGATCGACCAGTTCACGGTGTCGGCCGCGGGCGCGTTGGTGGTGAACGCGAGGGGAAATGCCGCGCCCGAGGCGAAGACACGGCCGCTCTGCGTGGTCGGCGTATCGACGCTCACCAGTTCGCTGCTGGAGCCCGCGCTCGATTTCACGGCGGAGCCGCAGTGCAGTGTGCCGCGCGTGGTGGTGGCCGCATTTGCGGTGGCGTCCATGGCAGTCGCGTCACTCGCGCTTTGTGCCGTGGCCGAGGCATTGGTTGCATTCGCACCGGAGCTTCCGGAGCCGCCGCCGCACGCCGCGAGGAACAACGACGACGACAGCAAGAGATAGAAGAGTTTCATCGATCGAAGAAAAAAAAGACAAAACGACGCCCAGCCGGCGACGGCGCGCGATAGCGCTCGGATGCTGGCTAAGGTCTGAAGAATGAGATTTAACGGACGCTGCACAACGGCTCGATGAGCCCTGCGCCCGCTACGTGCGCCGCGCGGCTCGCGCTATTGCGCGAACGTGCGTATCTGTCCTTGCTTTCACGTGGGTAAATCTTGCACCCTCGCTACGGCTGCCCCGTCGGGAATTCGGCCCTGCGCTGGATCCCTGAAGGAGGGGAGACGTGCGCAATTTTTTCGGACGAAGATTACGAAGTCACTGCTTGAAGTCAGACGCGCGGCGGATATTACCGATAATTCCCCCTGCCATGTGAAAATCAGACGTAACAAAATGTCACACGAATTGGCTCGAGTTTCAATTACCGAAACTTAGTCAATTTTCGCCAATAGCAAGGTATTAATTACCTCAAATGCAGAAGGTAATGCTTACTGCATGGATCGCGTGTTTCGCCTGCTATTGCCGGCTATATCGGCAGTTCTGGGATGGTCTGAAGTGTATCGATGTAATTTATTCTTTCGTCTATATTTCCCTTTTAAATTGCTTTCTGTTTTATTCGGGTCGGATTTTAATTGACTCTATTGGTATTATTGCGAGCACGTAGGGCGTCGAGTTGACCGAGGCGGGTCGTCACGCGTTTTCAAGCGCGGTGGCGGTGCACGACCAGTTGCAGTCGCTGGCGCGGGAAGTCCGGTCGCTCAGCGGCGAGGTGGCGGGCGTGGTGCGCCTGTTCGCTAACGCGTCCGCAATCATTGGTTTTCTGCCGGAACGGCTCAAGGACTTTCAGGCGCGCTACCCGCTCGTGCAGATCGCCCTGACCGAACAGATCAGCGACGGTGTAGTGCGGGCCTGTATGGAAGACCGCGCGGACGTGGGGATATCCTCGAGCGCCAGGTGCCGATCGAGCACTTCATCGCGCCGCACGCCGCCGTCTAGATTTCCCCTCAAGGAGAAATTGGATGGCAACACTGGAATTGACCGGCCGCGTACTGTTTCTTTGCAATGACCCGGTGCAGGTCGAGCGGCAACTGAACGGCGCCGATCTGCCGGGCGTCACGCCGGACGCATTGAAAGACACGTGTCGACCGATGAGATTGCGCCGATGAGCGTGCTCACGCGCTTCGACGACCGCCTCGGCCGCGTGCCTTATCTCGGCTTTCAGACCGGCGAGCGCAATCCTGTTGGTATGGATTCCGTACGAAATGGCGGATTCAGCGTGACCGTGGCCGGCAATCGCTACGGCAAGGGATCCCCGAAACAACTCATGCTGGCATTTGCGCTCAATAAATCGAGGCTCGTTCGCCTGATCGAGCATCGATATCCTCTACTCGTCAACGAGCGGATCACACTGGCAGCCACCGATCTCTGAGTGCGTTCCGGACCGCTCGCCAATATTTACCCGACTAGCGCGAAGCCCCCGAGACCTTTCGTCAACGGGGGCTTCGCTTTTGCCAGGCGCATCGATGGCGGGCGTTTCCACGAGGTGACCCTTGCACGCGGCGATAGAACACGCCTCTGCCTTCGCGCTTCGCCGCGGGTCGGATTCTCGACTCGCGTAGTAGCTGCCAGGTTCTATCAGTTCCGAGGAATAGCGAGGAATGTCGAACCGGCGGATCTGTAGCCGGCCCATTGCCGACGGACATGGCACGTGCGCGCAGGCTCAGCGATCCACCCGCTGCTGCCACTGGGCCGGATAGCGGTCGCCCACGACCTGGATCTCGTTGAGCGCCGCTTCGATCGCGGCGAGATCGCCGGCGCTCAACTCGACACTGGCCGCGCCCACGTTCTCGTCGAGCCGGGAAAGCTTCGTGGTGCCAGGAATCGGCACGATCCACGGCTTTTGCGCGAGCAGCCAGGCCAGCGCGATCTGCGCGCGCGTCGCGCCTTTGCCGTCGGCGAGGCGGCCGAGCACGTCGACCAGCCCCGCGTTCGCCTTGCGGTTCTCCCGCGTAAAGCGCGGCACCATGGCGCGGAAGTCGCTCTGGTCGAACGACGTGCGCTCGTCGATCGCGCCGGTCAGAAAGCCCTTGCCGAGCGGGCTGAACGGCACGAAACCGATGCCCAGCTCCTCGAGAACCGGCATCACCTTGTGCTCCGGCTCGCGCCACCAGAGCGAATACTCGCTCTGCAGCGCCGCGACGGGCTGCACGGCGTGGGCGCGGCGGATCGACTGCTCACCCGCTTCGGAAAGGCCGAAGTGCTTGACCTTGCCCTCGCGGATCAGGTCCTTCACCGTGCCGGCCACGTCTTCCATCGGCACGTTCGGATCGACGCGATGCTGATAGAACAGGTCGATGCGGTCGGTCTTCAGGCGCTTGAGCGATGCTTCGGCCACGGCGCGGATGCGCTCGGGGCGGCTATCCATGGGCTTCTTCGAATCGCCGTCCTGAAAGCCGAACTTCGTGGCGATCACCACCTGATCGCGAATCGGCGCGAGCGCCTCCCCAACCAGTTCCTCGTTGACGAAGGGCCCGTAGACTTCGGCCGTGTCGAAGAACGTGACGCCGCGCTCGAACGCCGTGCGGATCAGGCGGATCGCGTCGTTCTTTTCGGTGGCGGGGCCGTAGCCGAAGCTTAAGCCCATGCAGCCGAGGCCCAACGCGGAAACTTCGAGGCCGTTCTTGCCGAGTGTGCGCTTTTGCATGTCTTGCTCCTTTTTGCGTGAACTGAAATGACCGGCGCTCCAGTTCGCACGGGAGCGGCCTTCTACCCGACCGAGTGTAGGTTCCTGCAGGTCACTCAACAATGCCGCTAAACTTGCATGGGGTATTGAAGGAAATTCACAGATGGTGCGCACCGGCTTATCCGAACTGACGGCCTTCGTGACGATCGCCGAGCAGCACAGCTTCAGCGGCGCGGCGCGCGTGCTCGGCGTTTCGCCTTCCGCGCTCAGCCACACCGTGCGCAACCTGGAGGCGAAGCTCGGCGTGCGCCTCCTGAACCGCACCACGCGCTCCGTGGCGCTGACCGAGGCGGGCGAGCGGCTGCTTAGCCGCGTTCGGCCTGCCATGGCCGATCTCGAAGACGCCGTCAACGACGTCGCGACCGCGAGCAACCGGCCTTCGGGATCGATCCGCATCAGCGCCTCGGAATCGGGGGCGCGCCCGCTGATTCGCCATATGCTGCCGGGGTTCCTCGCCCGCTATCCGGACATCCGCGTGGAGTTCGTGACGGACTCGCGGCTCGTGGATATCGTGGCCGGTGGATTCGACGCCGGTGTGCGCGTGCTCGAAGACGTGCCGCGCGACATGATCGCCGTGCGCTTCACGCAGGACATGCGCTTTGGCGCGGTGGCCTCGCCCGCGTATCTGGCGCAGCATGCGCCGCCGCGCGCGCCGCACGACCTCGAGCAGCACCGCTGTATCCGCTTTCGCTTCGAGAGCGGCGCGCTGTTCCGCTGGGATTTCGCGCACCGCGGCAAGAGCGCCAGCATCGACGTGGACGGGCCGCTCACGCTCGGCAACCTCAACCTGATGGTCGAGGCGGCGCTCGCCGGGGTGGGCGTGGCCTGGGTGCCGGAAACGCTCGTGGCCGAGCATGTGGCTGGCGGGCGGCTCGTCCACCTGCTACCCGAGTGGGGGCCGGTGTTTTCGGGGCTCTGTCTTTACTATCCGGCCAATCGCCATCCGCCCGCGGCGCTGCGCCTGTTCGCGCAGGCCGTGCGCGAATGGGCCGATGCCGCACCGCAGCGCAAGCCGCAAACATGAAAGGACGCGGTGAAATGAACCGACCTGCAATGTATTGTGTCCCGTGCCCGCGCCGATACAGTGGGATACAAAGCCGCTCGCGGCATGGGGTATAAACGCATCATTCCCTGCACACGGAGTCCGAACATGCACGCCGATGGACTTGCGGCCCGCCGCACACCGCCGGTTTTAGCGGGCGGCGCGGCAATGCGCGCGCTGCACTGGCCGCGCACGCTGTTCGCGCGCCTCGCCCTGATCCTTTGCGTCGGCCTCGCGCTCGCGCAGGGGCTGTCGTTCAAGCTCACGATGACCGAGCGCAACGACGCCACCGCGAACATGATGACCAATTACATCTCGCGCGAAGTCGCCATCTCCGTGGCGCTGCTCGACCATCTGCCCGCCGCCGAACGTGCCGCGTGGCTGCCGCAGCTCGCGCGGCGCACTTATAGCTTCATCCTCGGTCCCGGCACGCCGGGCGAGCCGCCCGAAGCGAGCCGCTCGAAGAGCGTGGCCTCGGCCATCGCGGCGGGCCTGGGTGACAAGTACGCGCTCACGACCAATTCGGTGCCCGGCAAGCACGAACGCCTGCAGATCCACCTGCAGCTGTCGGACGGCTCGCCGCTCACGATCGATTACCGCCCGGGTCCCGCGCTGCCCCTGTCGGGCTGGCTGCCGGCCGTGCTCATCGCCCAGCTCGTCGTGCTGGCGGCGTGCTGCTGGTTCGCGGTGCGCACCGCCACGCGGCCGCTGCACGAACTCGCGCGTGTGGCCGACGCGCTCGGCCCGGACCTGAAGGCGGAGCGTCTGGAGGAAGAAGGGCCCTCCGAAGTGGCGCGCGCGGCGCGAGCGTTTAACGCGATGCAGGAGCGCATCTCGGCGCACGTGGCCGAACGCATGCAGATTCTCGCGGCCATCTCCCACGATTTGCAGACGCCGATCACGCGCATGCGCCTGCGCGTGGACCAGATGGACGACGAAGCGCAAGCGGGCAAGCTCGCGCAGGACCTGCACGAGATGGAGCAGTTGGTGAAGGAGGGCGTGGCCTACGCGCGTACGCTGCACGGCACCGGCGAAGCGCCCGCCCGCGTCGACCTGGATGCGCTGCTCGACAGCCTCGTATGCGACTACGTGGATGCGGGCTCGCCCGTGACCTTCGAGCGCCGCCTGAACGTGGCGATCGTCACGCGCGTGCAGGCTCTGCGTCGCATCGTCGGCAATCTCGTCGATAACGCGCTGAAGTACGGGAGCACGGCGGCCATCGAGGTGAGCGCGTCGCCGCAGGACAAGACCGTCACGATCTCGGTGCTCGACAGCGGTCCCGGCATTCCGGAGGAAGCGCTCGAGAAGGTGTTCGAGCCGTTCTACCGGCTCGAGACCTCGCGCAACCGGGGCACGGGCGGCACGGGTCTCGGTCTCGCAATCTCGCGCCAGCTCGCCGTGGCGATGGGCGCGGAGCTCACGCTGCGCAACCGGCCCGAAGGCGGCCTGGAAGGGCGGCTCGTGCTGCGCGGCGCGCAGGCGTGAATGGCGGCGCGCCACGAGCGCCCGGTCGTGCGAATCAAGCGGTTACTCAGGCGAGCGGAATGAACACGTTGAACTGGCCTTCCTCGGGATGGCGCGAGCGATGGCCCTTGCCAATGGTGTCTTCGCACAGCACGACCGTGCCCGGCTCGCAGTGGCGCGTGTCGCCGTCGCTCGTTTCGAACTCGACCCAGCCGGTCATCCAGATCACGAACTGACGAACCGGCGTGGTGTGCCAGTCCGCCTCCTTGAGGCCGGCCGGCACCCAGCCGAAGCGCACCGCCTTCGCCGGCTCCCACGTCGACAGGTAAATGGGCGGGATGTTCGGAAAGAGCTCGAGTGGCGTGAGCGGGATATCGATGTCCTCGAAATGGGACTCACCCTGGGCGTCGGCGTAGATGCGCAGACATTTCATGGGGACCTCCTGGAGCCGTTCTCTGCGTTTCGCTCGCTATCAGCTTGCGAGCATAAACAATGCCGGTTTGTGGCTGGCCCGGCTGTGGTCATCGCCGGCCATTTCAGGTCGATATGCGTCGCGCCGGATGGGCGCTAGCGGTCATTGTCGTCCCGAATCGGGCGGGGCGGTTCCAGGTTGTACGCGGCGGGTGGCGCGCTATCCATCACCCATCGAAATAATGGAGAGCAAGATGAGCACGTCGACGAGCACGACCCGCTGGAAGGGTTCCTGTCATTGCGGTGCGGTAAAGTTCGAAGTCCACACGCCGATCGAGCCGGCCGGGCGTTGCAACTGCAGCCTGTGCCGCCGCAAGGGCGCGCTGATGAGCCCGCCGTTCGAGGGCCGTGAGCTGACGATCCTCGCGGGCGAAGACGCGCTCACGCTGTACCAGTTCAATACGCGCGTGGCGAAGCACTTTTTCTGCAGGCACTGCGGCATTTATCCGTTTCATCAGACGCGCAGGGACCCGGCGCGCTGGCGCGTCAATCTCGGCTGCCTGGAGGGCGTGGACGTCTACGCGCTCGAACCGTCGGTTGCCGACGGTGCGAGTCTTTCCCTGGTGGAGGACGCATGAAACGCCTGCTCGCCATCCTGTTCTTCGCGGCGAGCGGCCTGGCTGCGGAGATTGCGCATCCGGTGTACTGTTCGTGCATCGCAGAAACCCGTTCACGCCTCGCGCGCAAGGAGAAAAATACCAATGACGGAAAAGATGGATCACGTTCTGATCGTCGATGACGATCGCGGCATACGTGAACTGGTCGGAGCCTACCTCGAAAAGAACGGCATGCGCGTGTCGCTGGCCGCGAACGGGCGCGAAATGCGCTCGGTGCTGGAGGGCGGCGCGCCAGACCTGATCGTGCTCGACCTCATGATGCCCGGCGACGACGGGCTCGTGCTATGCCGCGAGCTGCGTGCGGGCAAGTTCCGCGCCGTGCCCGTGGTGATGCTCACCGCGCGCAACGAAGAGACGGACCGCATCGTGGGCCTCGAAATGGGCGCCGACGACTATCTACCCAAGCCGTTCGCCGTGCGCGAACTGTTCGCGCGCATCCGCTCGGTGCTGCGCCGCACACGCATGCTGCCGCCGGGCATGGAAGTGAGCGAGGCGGCGCAACTGCTCGCGTTCGGCGACTGGCGACTCGACACCACGGCGCGGCATCTGCTCGACGCCGAGGGCACGATCGTCGCGCTGAGCGGCGCGGAATACCGGCTGTTGCGCGTGTTTCTCGACCATCCGCAGCGCGTGCTCACGCGCGACCAGCTGCTGAGCCTCACGCAAGGCCGCCAGGCCGACGCGTTCGACCGCTCGATCGACCTGCTCGTGAGCCGGTTGCGCCAGCGCCTGCGCGACGAGGCGCGCGAGCCGCGTTACATCAAGACGCTGCGCAGCGAGGGGTATGTGTTCTCCTCGGCGGTGACCACGGTCGAAGCGCCGGAGTAACGCCGGCCCGAGTCAGGTCCGGCCGAAGAAATGCAGCAGTGCTTCGGCCACGGCCGCGGGCTGCTCCTCCGGCAGGAAATGGCCGCAGTGGGCCAGCGTCGCGCCTTGCACTTCATCGGCGTAAGGGCGCAGCGGACCGGCCATGTCGGCAATCGAGCCCTGATCGGCGCTCAGCGCGAGAACGGGCATCCGCAATTTGCCGCGCGTGCTCAACTCGCGATTCTGACGCGCCGAAACATCGGCCGCTCGGTAGTAGGCCAGCCCCGCGCGCAATCCGCCTTCCTTCGTGAACACGCGCAGATATTCGTCGATATCGGCATCCGTGAAGGTCTGCGGATTCGCCGTTTTGCGGCGCAGAAACCACTCCAGATACGCGCGCTCCTTGCCCGCTATCAGCAGCTCCGGCAGATCGGGCACCGCATGGAAGGCGAAGTGCCAGGTGCGCCACGAGCGCTCGGGCGCGACTGGCAGCGCTTCCGGCAGCGTGATGCCGGGAATGCCGGCGTCGAGCAATGCGAGGCTCGACACTTCATCGCCGAAAAGCGCCGCATAGGGATAAGCGACCCATGCGCCGACGTCGTGGGCGGCGAGGTGGTAACGGGGCGCTCCGAGCTTGCCGATCAACGCGTGCAGGGCGGTTGCGAGCGATTGCGTGTCGTAGCCACCTTGTGGGCGGTCGGAATCGCCCTGGCCGGGCAGGTCCGGTGCGATCACGCGATAACGCCCGGCGAGCAGCGGCATGACCTTGCGCCACGCGAACCAGCTTTCTGGATAGCCTGCCAGCAGCACGACTGTTTCGCCATCCTTATTTCCGCCGATTACGTAATGGAGCCGTGTGCCTTCGACAGTTTCGAAGCGATGCGCGAAGCCGGGCAGGACGGGGTCGGCCAGCGACGGTGGACCGTGGTCGATGATGCGTGAGAGCGTACTCATGACGTGAAGCTCCGTTGGTTTTGAGGAACACAGGCATAGATTGGAAATATTTGTTTCCAAATTAACCAAAAAAATTTCAACGCAGCAAGCGCATGGCTTCGTCGGCCGCGGCAAGCATGTCGCGCTGCGTGCGCCCGGATTTGCCGATCAAACGAAAGCCGTGGAGCAGGGCGAGCAACGTGCGCGCCATCGCCGGGACATGGACTTCCGCTGCAACCGAGCCGTCTCGCTGGCCTTGCTGGAGGAGTTCGCGCAGCATCTCTTCGGTGCGCCGCATGGCGGCTTCGATGCGCGTGGCGACTTCGTCGTCGAAAGTGGCGAGCGCCGTTGCGCTGGAAACCACGAGGCATCCGCGCCGACCCTCGCTGCCATGGGAAGATTCGGCGTAGAAAAGGAAGATGACGCGGATCTTCTCGCTTGCTTTGGACTGCTTGTCGAGGCGATGACGCAGTTCGGCGTGGCGCGTAGTGACGTAATGGTCGAACGCGGCGAGAAAGACACCGCGCTTGTCGCCGAATGCCTTGTAGAGGCTCCCTGCTGTCAGGCCCGTTGCTTCGCTGAGATCGCCTACTGAGGTGGCGTGGTAACCGCGCTCGCGGAAAACGCGCACGGCGCCGTCCACGACAGTTGCCATGTCGAACTCGCGTGGGCGGCCGGGGGAGCGGGCCAGGGGTCGGGATGGGTGCTCGGATGCCATGGGGAAGATTATAGGAAATGTTTATTTCCTAATCAACAGCCTCATTTCAAACACCTCACTCCACACTCTCCCCCCGCCCCTTATGCTGCGCCGCGAGCCTTTCCTGATGCGTCGGCGGCACCGGATCGTAGTGGCTCAGCTGAATGCTGTAATTCCCATGCCCGCCCGCGAGTGAATTCAGCCGCGACTGATAATCGTTGAGCTCGGCAAGCGGCACCTTCCCCGCAATGACCATGGCCTGCCCGCCCATCGTGCGCGTGCCATGCACCTGCCCACGCCGCGCCGAAAGATCGCCGATGATGTCGCCCATCGCGGCCTCGGGCGTCATCACCTCGATATCGACAATCGGTTCGAGCACGATAGGCTGCGCTTTCAATACCGCATCGATAAACGCCTTGCGCCCCGCGGTAACGAACGCCACTTCCTTCGAATCCACCGGATGGTGCTTGCCGTCGTACACGATCACGCGCACGTCCTGCATGGGAAAGCCCGCGAGCGGCCCGCTGTCGATCACCTGCAAGATGCCTTTTTCCACGGCAGGCATGAACTGCGAAGGAATCGCGCCGCCTTTCACTGCATCCACGAACTCGAAGCCCGCACCGCGCGGCAAGGGCTCGACGCGCAACATGACTTCGCCGAACTGGCCCGCGCCGCCGGTCTGCTTCTTGTGGCGGCAATGGCCTTCGGCTTTGCTGCCGATCGTCTCGCGCCACGCAATCGTCGGCGGACGCGTCACGACGTCGAGTTTGTACTGATCGGTGAGCCGCTCCAGCATGTAGCGCAAGTGCAGTTCGCCCAGGCCGCGGACCACGGTTTCATTGGTCCCTTCGGGGTGATCGATCTGCAGGCAAGGATCTTCTGCCGCGAGCTTTTGCAGCACTTCCCACACGCGTTGCTCGTTGCCGGGTCGCGCCGGCTCGATAGCGAGACCGTAAATCGGATTGGGAAACGCAGGCGGCGTAAGGTGGATGTTGCCGTCTTCGGGCGCGTCGTGCAGCACGGCGTCGAAGCCGATATCGTCAGCCTTCGCCACCGCGCAGATATTGCCGGGCCCCGCGCGCTGCACCTCCGTATGCTCCTTGCCCTGCAGCATCAGCAGATGCGCGACCTTGAACGGCTGTCGCGCGTTGCCGATATAAAGCTGGCTGTCGCGCGTCACCGTGCCCTGATGAATGCGAAACACCGCCACCTTGCCGATATACGGGTCCATCACGATCTTGAACACATGCGCGAGCACGTGCTTGTCGGCATCCGGCTCGGCGCGCACGGGCTCCTTGCCTTCCTTGCCCTCCACTTCGCGGTAGAACAGCGGTGGATTGCCTTCGGTGACATTGGGCAGGAGCCGCACGAACACGTCGAGCAGTTGCGCGATGCCCGCACCCGTCGCCGTAGAAGTGAAGCACACCGGGACGAGATGGCCTTCGCGCAACGCGCGTTCGAACGGCTCGTGTAGTTGCTCGGGGCTGATGGCTTCGCCTTGTTCGAGGTACAACTCCATCAACTCGGGATCGAGTTCGATCACCTGGTCGACGAGCGCATTGTGCGCTGCCTCCACGGAATAGAAATCGGCCTCGCCAGCCGGGTTGAAAAAGCAGTCCACCACTTCGCGGCCGCCTTGCGCAGGCAGATTGATCGGCAGGCAGGTCTTGCCGAAGGTCTCCTGGATCTGCTCGAGCAGCCCCGGCAAATCGACCTTTTCCGCGTCGATGCCGTTCACGATGATCATCCGGCACAGCTTGCGCTGCTGCGCGTACGCCATCATGCGGGTCGTCGTCATCTCGATGCCGGTGCGCGCATTGATGACGATGGCCGCCGTTTCCACCGCAGGCAGCGCGCTCATCGACATGCCGGCGAAGTCGGGGTAGCCGGGTGTGTCGAGCAGGTAGATGCGCGTGTCCTGGTGGTCGAGGTGGGCGATGGCGGAGTTGAGGGAGTGGTGGTATTTGCGTTCGAGGGGATCGAAATCGCAGAGGGCGGTGCCGCGATTCACGCTGCCTGGCGCGTGCAGCGCGCCGCCCTGGTGCAGGAGCGCTTCGGCAAGCGAGGTCTTGCCGCAGCCGGCATGGCCGACCAGAGCGATCGTGCGGATGGCTTCGGGACTGTAATCCATTTGTCGATCCATTGTTGTACAGATTTATCCGGTATGACCCACGAGCGTTTCCAAATTTCACTGTATAATCAATAGGTTGCCAACATAATGAGTCCGGTTCGATCCATTTTGTTCCGACTGCTGCCATGTGTCCAGTGGTGGGCTAGATGGTGGGTCAAAATCCTGGGAAATACCCTATGCCGATGCTGACCGACCGCGCGCTGCGCAACCTGAAACCCGGCGACATGCCGCTCAGTGATAGTCAGGTACCCGGACTGATGATTCGACCCAATGCTAACGGCGGCAAGTGGGCGCTACGTCTACGTCGCTGCGCGACGCCCGAGCGCGTGCGCTGGCAATGCGCAGCCAGATCGATGGTGGCCATGACCCCATCCAGGAGCGCAGACGCGAGCAGGTGATTATCGAGCGGGATGCGAAGGTGCCCACGTTCTTGCAGGCCGCCGAGAAAAAGCATGAGAAGGCTAAGAGTGCCTGGAAGCAAGCCGACGGCAGAAACGTGCGGCGGTGGCTCAGTAGCGTGAAAGCGCACCTGGCGCCGCTGCTGGAGCGCCGGGTCGATACGCTCAAGCCGTGTGACTTTTTCGATGCGCTCACGTCCGCATGGATCGAGTGCCCGCGTGTCGCGGATAACGTCTTTCAGCGTGCTAGCGCAATCATGGAATGGGCGTTCGCGGCGTACCGTTCATTCGCAACGCCGCGGGCCAACGATCTCGCTCCGCATGCTGTCCATTACAAAAGCCTCGCCGTCTTTCAAGGTCCTATATGACATTTGGTGGCGCTCATAGAATGCGACCTCCTCACCGACCGCCTCCGACTCGGGATGATCGGATTGAAAGTGCACGACGAGGGAAAACGGTAAAATTCCGAGCCCGTCCCAGACCACAGCCGGATCGTATCCCGGAGGAACTTCCGTGGGATCGCTGACGTGATCGAGTGCGCGCAGCGTGCTCGACGCAACGACCGCTGCCGCACTGAATCCCGAGTAGACGATTCTGTCACGTTCGAGCAAATCCGCTATAGCGACATCGAATCCGCTCTGCTTCATCGCCCTGCGAAGTATGAATGCGTTTCCACCGTTGATCCGTACCGCGTCGAACTGCTCGAGTGTCTCATCTACGCGATCAGTTGTTCCGAAGAACTGCCGAAGATCAAGTTCCTGCACAGTGAAGCCAAGTGCTCGAAGTTTGATTGTTTGATTCTCCAGCCATTGGGCGCGCGCCGCTTCGCGATGGTCAAGTGCGTTGACGACAATTGCCGCTCGCAATTGACCACCGACCAAGCCGACGAGTTGTTCTGGTCTGGCGCCCACATCGAAGGAAGAAAGGTACACTCGCACAGCGAAGTCTCCGGCGAACTTAAGATGTTTTGGAATCGTCCATGAAAAAGAATACTTTGTCGGATGTGACTTGCTCGCCGCCCGATGCCAGACACGTTTCCGGTATTGTTCGCATCGCTAAATAAGTTCGGCGATGCGAACAATGATCAATGCCGCTGGAACGAGCGCTGCCTGAGCGCACAGCGTCCCGAGCACACGCGCACCCGCGAGGGTTGTAATGGCCCGCCGGAAGCTGTTTTCCGAAATCCGGCCTTCGATTACGTCGTCAGTCATCACTGAAACTTGCGGATCGATGACGAGTGCCAACACCACCGTCGCAAAACCATTGATAACGGATGACAGATTCGCACATGTAACCCGCAGATCAGGATTGAGGTATCCAGCGTAGAGCGACGCGAAAACGCCGACTGTCCAGATCGCCATTGCGACGACGTTTAGCCCGATGACTTTCCAGGAAACGCCCGCCCCAGTCGCTAGTTGGATGACGTTGTGGCGGGACGGGAGCCGCGCTCCAAGCCGAATGTAGCTGATGCCTCCGCGACTGAAGATATGGAGTAGCAGACGAGGGATCGAGCGATTTGCCTGGAAGTGGTCGACAGCGCGGCTGAAATAACGTTGAAACGTGGGAATCAGAAACGCACCGACAGTGCTTGCCGCCGTGGCGGTTAGCAGAAAGAGCCGAAAGTCCCCGAGCAAACCGTGCTCCAGGTGACGCGCGATATCCAGTTCAACCCGCTTCGCGATGAATGGCCCCTGAAAGGAATTTGCCGTCCGGGAAACAAGGGCGATGATTCCGAATAGGGAAAATGACACGGCGATACGGCGCGTGCGAACGCCGGCAATCCGAACCGCATATGCTAGCGTCGCAATCACATGGATTACGAATGTAAGCCCGCATATCATCAACAGCTGAATGTCCATGTCGTCGGCATACGGTTGGCATGAATCGAAGCCTCCAACTGTACACTGCCGCTCCGATTGTTGACGACGTTGGTTCACTCGTCGTGTGACGGGAATTGGCCGAGCCGAACCGAACCTCGCAGAGGGGCTTGCGCCGGCGCAGCCGGTACAATTAGGCAACAACCCTGCCGATGCGCGAACCGATGACCGACCTCGACCGATTTCTGGCGGAAGCGACTGCCGGCGGCAAAATTCCCGGCGTATCGCTAGCCGTTCTTCACGCGGGGACAATAAGCGCCGAGCATTACTTCGGCGTTCGTGGTGCGCACGACCGCGCAGGTGTCGATGCAGCGACCGTCTTTGAGGCTGCGTCTCTCACCAAACCGCTCGTCGCCTACGTTGCGCTTCAGCTTGCCGAAGAAGGGCTGCTGGATCTGCACAAACCCCTGTTCGACATCTGTGGAGAGTACGTACCCGGAGACTCGAATGCTCGGCGAATAACAGCCTTTCATGTGCTGACTCACACGAGTGGTCTTCCGAATATTGTCCGCGACCAAGCTCCACTCCGTACGTATTTCGTCCCCGGCGAGCGATTCAGCTATGGCAGCAGTGCGTTTGCATGGCTTCAGCGCGCGATGGAGGCCGTAAGCACACGCCCACTAGAAATGTTGGCGCGAGAGCGCGTATTCGAGCCGTTGGGCATGCGTCATTCGAGCCTTGAGTGGCAGGAGCGCTTCGCGGTCAACCATGCGCAGGGCCAGGGATGGGAAGGCGAGCCAGTGCCTAAGCGTCGCGTGCAAACGGCGCAGGCCTCCTGGTCACTTCTGACGACGGCATCTGACTATGTCAGCTTCATTCAGCATGTACTGGCTCGCCGAGGCTTGGCGGCCACGAGCTACGATCAATGGTTCGTGCCGCGCATCAATACGCGCCAAGGCGACGACACCGAAGACCTTATCGGTCAGAACCCGCCCGATCTGAACGTTGCCTGGGGATTGGGCTGGGGGCTCGAACCCTTTGAAGATTGCTTCTTTCACTGGGGAAACAACCCGGGATTCCGGGCACTTGTTCTCGCCAATCGTGCGACGCAGGATGCAGTCGTCTGGTTCGCCAATTCGGCCCGAGGCATGAGGCTGGTACATACGGTCCTACCAGAAGCCGTTCCCGGCGAGCACCCCGCCATCGAATGGCTTCGGATCGGTAGCTTGTGACCCATCGTCACGGGCGTTGAGCGACCGAAACCGGCAATCCCATACTGACACGATTGGTTCACAGACACGGGCGACTAAAGTCCCCCTGAGCGGCCCCTCCGCAAATTTCCACTACCGCCATTGGATCGTTGGCGTTATCGGCCAATTCGCTTGACCGGCAACGCGGTCTCGATCACCGTCTCGTGTTCGCGATAGACTTGATATGCGGTTGATCCCTCTCGCCAGGAAAACACGCTATCGACAGAAGTGCTCAAGTACAGAGCGGCCGCAAAATCATCGATGGCAATGGAAGGTGGGACCGTATATGCTTTTTGCGCAGCATGCAGCATGCAGCATGCAGCATGCAGCATGCAGCGTCTCGCGTCTCTTTGGATCGCTGCTGTAGTGAACGGCGCAACCACCGGGCAGCAAGCCAAGGCAGTCGAGCGGACGATAAGCTGCCCCCCAAAACGAATCGGTCAGACCGGCCTCGTACCAACACATTGCGCCCGCACTCATGCCCGCGAGCAGCACGCCGCTCTCCCACGCCTCCCGAAGAACTGTGTCAAGCCCCCACTCGCGCCAGACAGCTAGTGCTGATTTTGTATTTCCACCGCCGACATAAATGGCGTCCTGCTCAAGCAGCCTTGTGCGGAAATCGGTGGTAAGGATCGACTTCGAGTCGGGTTTCCGAAAGAACGCAAGATGAGAAGTCTCACAGTCCATGTCGCCGTAGGCGGCGTGGAACTTGCCAAGATGCTCAGGCAAGTCTCCGCTTGGTGTGGCCAGGTAGCAGATACGTGGTCGCGCCTTTCCTGTGAGACTAACGATATGCTGGTCGATGGGCGAGGGTGCGTCTTCCATCATGAAGCCGCCACCACCTATGGCAAGGATACGCCGCATGGATGCTCCGTTCGTTGATCGTCTGTCGTGGCGCCAACCCGGTAGGCGGTTGGTTTTGCGATTGTCGACGATCCAGATGAGGTTGTCGAACGTCCGCAAGAGGCGGTCCCAGCCCGTGGACGGCGGGGCAGTCGATCCGTCTGGCGACCCTGCTCGACACCATCGCCGCCTCACCAGACGTCCGCTGAGGTCGCCACCCCTGTGTCGCGCATCTGCGCGGCATTCCGGCGACCGTATCGTAGTGCCGGTGCTCTTCGAGGTGGCTCAGG
Source organism: Paraburkholderia sp. BR10882 (assembly GCF_040948855.1). Lineage (NCBI taxonomy): Bacteria > Pseudomonadati > Pseudomonadota > Betaproteobacteria > Burkholderiales > Burkholderiaceae > Paraburkholderia > Paraburkholderia sp. BR10882. Next base: position 115,817 of record NZ_JBFPKP010000018.1, read on the forward strand.
GTTTGGTGAAGGCGTAGCCGTCAAGGGTCGCTCCGCCGAAGTAGGTGCCGGGGAACTCGCCGAACTCCGTGAAGCACTCGCCGTTGACCGGATCGAGGATCAGCAGCCCCTCGCCCTGGATGCCGGCAATCACGACGAAGTGGGTCCCGCCGCTGAGCCAGGTGATCGAGGCGACAACAGGTCGCCCGGCGTCGATCTCGGCTCTGAGATCGGCGAGAGTCAGATCCGGTCCGTGATAGCTGGCGTAGTTGCCGACCGTCTTCAACGCGTCGGTCACCCCGCCGGATTTCAGATAGCGGGTGTCGATCCCCAGGCGGGCGTCGTCGAGCACGTAGCGGGCGCCGATGGCGTAGGGGTTGGCGTAGCGAGCGGCCAGGTCGGGGTTCTGGATCAGTGCCTGCGCCGACGGGCAGGCAGTGGTGTTCGTCGGGAACCCGTTGATCTCCTGTCCTATCTGCGTCATCACCTCGCATTGCTTCCAGGTGCTTGCCGGGTCGTAGAAGTGATCGACGGTGGCGCCGCAGGCGATCCAGCACCACTGGTCACTCTGCTGGTACTGCAACCGCACCGCGAGGCGGTTGGTCACGTCCGGTACGTACGTCTGCACCTCGATCGGCTTGGCGTCGAGGACGGTGATGTCGGTGACGACGTTCAGCGGCGAGTTCCAGTCCACATTGACGACGAAGGTGACGCCGTGGTTGGGGTCGTAGGGTGGTCCGTGGGGGCAGACGTTGTCGGCGGAGATCGTCGCCGCACCGATGAACCGGACCTTGTTGTCGGCGTACTCCGACGCCGTGACGATGACCGTCGAGTCGTGGTCGATGGCGTCCCAGTTGAAGTTGAGGGTCGTGCGGCCGAGGAACTTCCCCCAGTACTTGCGGATGGTCAGCGGCATGATCCCAGCCTCAGTACTGGATCTCGATCGGCGCATCGTCGAGAACGGTGACGTCCGTGACGATGTTCAGCGGCGCCCCCCAATTGACGTTGACGACGAAGGTGACGCCGTGGTTGGAGTCGAATGGCGGCCCGTGGGGGCAGACGTTGTCGACGGTGATGGTGGCCGCGCCGATGAAACGGTGCTCGCTGTCGGCGGGCGTCGTCACCTTGTACTCGGCGGCGGTGACGATGACCGTTGAGTCGTGGTTGATGGCGTCCCAGTTGAAATTGAGCGTCGTGCGCCCCTGGAAGGGGCCCCAATACTTTCGGACGGTTTGCGGCATGTCGGCACCCCTGTCGCGTTGGAGAGTAGTAACCTCAAGCGCCCTCTGGGTCGACCTGTGATGGTCTGAGGTGCCTGGATATGGCAACCGTGACGTCGCGCAATCCTCGTTTCGGACAGAAAAAGGCTAGATGATTTGACGTAGATGACCAGGGGCGACGAAGCGTATATGTAGGGCAACGCACATAAGCGGCAGGCGGACACATAAACCCCATCCCAGGGCAAGCGATACAGGCTCGCGCATGTGAACGGCCGCTGGAAGGGGTGTGTGAGTCATCCGAACATCGGCGACGGCCCGAGAGCGAGTGGCCCTTCATGGGCCGCCTGCGGCCCGACGCGGATGCCCGCAGGCGACCCGATAGCGGACCAAAGCGCTGTTGGACATCTATGGCCGCTCCGCTTCGGTTCAGAGGTCATTTGAGCGGACAGCCAGATTCGACGGGGCGCACGTTCTGCGGCGGATTCTCTAGTTATCCAAAATAGCTGATCCCCGAGACAATCAACAGCAGATTCACAAGCCATACGAAATGATTGTCGGACAGCCGTTTATAGAGCGTCATGCCGATCGCGGTTCCGAGCAGCGACCCGGGTATGCAGAGCAGAATGGCTGGGGTGAAACCGGTTTTGCCGGCGGAGTGTCGCAAGAGACTAATTGCAGCGAGCGCAGCGACCTGCGTGATCAGGATAAACGGCTGATACATGGCACGCTGGCGGTCCTTGTTCCACCCCTTGAACCCGCACCAGATGGTCACGAATGCTCCGGGAAAGCCGGCCGCGCCACCCGTGACGCCGCCGAGAAATCCCGCCAAGACATCGAGTGCCTTCGCCTGGCGCCGGATGACGAGCGGCCGCCTGGCGAGCATGTAGCACCCGTAGAGAACCAGGAACACACCAAGCACGTGGGTGTAGACGTGACGATCCAGCGTGAGCAGTACGGCGATGCCCAGGGGCAGTCCGACCCCGCCGCCGACCAGGAAAACAGCCAGCGGCCGCCACTGGATATCCCGTTTGAGTGACCAGACCATTGCTGTCTGGTTCGCGATACTGCAGACAATCATGATCTGGACGACCTGCACCGGGTCGGCGGAGAGATGGAACAGCATTGCGCCGCAGACTGCGGAGAAGGCGAAGCCCGCGATGCTGGATATGCCAGACGCCAGAAAAACGGCACCGATGACAAAGACTTCGACGCCTTCGTGCACGGACAAGGCCAGGCAAAGTGCCGTGGCGAGCACGAGCACCGCCCACTGAAGTTTGACCTGCCAGGGGTACCATCCCGTTGCCGGGGGCAATGACCGGGCTGGTCCCGCGGCGCTCTCGGGCGCGGGCTGAGGTTCGCTATCCATTTGCCGTGTCTCTCCGTGTTGGACATTACAGGAAAGGCCAGTATTTCCCGCCCGTTGTGGCGGGAAGCGCGCGTTCAAGGATTGATTACATCGGTGCGGCGGGTGCGCTGGCTCGCCAAGTCGCGCGCGGCAGCCTTGTCCCGCGTCCGCTGGGTGTCGTCGCACCATGAAACATCGAGTGCCCAGTGCTGTTTAGTTCCAGTTGATGACGGTCGCGGCTGTGAGCGGCACATCAGTATCGAGCACCGTGATACGCGTCGGTACTACCTGAAAAGGTGATACCCTCATGCTCACCGAAGATCGGTGATCCGCACATTCTTCTTGAGGACGACATGCTTCCATTCGCGGATTCCACCAATCCACCGGTGCACGATGACGTCTATGCACTCTGGGATCGGCTGGCCGAGTTCTCAGCAGGTGATGGCGATGTCGCGCTGTCCCATCTGCTAACCAAGCTCTGTGCCATGGTCAAAGCACAGAATGCGCTTTGGGCCGTTGTCGTGCGATTGCCTTCGCTCGCGCCAAAGGATCCTTTGTTCGGCTGGCGTCCACGACTGGTTCGGCTTCTGCATCCGGTACCGGCGATGGTCGCTTCGGTGCAGGAGCAGTACGACACGCTCTGGTCCGGCCACGTCGACTCGTCACATGTCGTGGCCGCCTCAGGGAACGAGCCGTTCTGCGCCAACCTGCTCTTCGAGGCGATGCCCGCCGAATGGTTTGAAGGTGAGCACTATCGGCGCCACTACCTCGAAGTCGGCCACGGCGACAGCATCCAGGTGCGTTGCTCGCTCAATGACGATGTGCGGATTCATCTCTTCGTGTTTCGCGATGTGCGGGCACCCCGATTCTCTGCGCCGGATCTCGAGCGTCTGGGTTTCGTGATGCACGGGCTGAGATGGTTCAACCGGCAGCAACTGCTCAGCCACGGCCTGCTCATCGCCGACGCGCCCCTGACGACGGCCGAGCGAAGGGTGCTGCTGTGGCTGCTCGACGGACTCACGGAAAAGCAGATCGCGCAGAAGCTCGACCAAAGTCCGAACACGACGCATGTCCATATCAAGGCGATCTACGCCAAATTCAACGTCCGGAATCGCTCAACGCTCACCGCGCTGTGGCTCGGCAAGCTGAGATAGCAAACTGCAGGCGCTGGCGTTGCAGGCGACGATGGCGAGCCACCCGCGCAAGGCGAGGCCGAAAGGCTTCTTGTCCGTGGATGCAAATCGCGGAGCCTCCGCGCTGCGCGAGATAAAGATGTGCACGCGGACATCCTCGTTGAGGTCGCAACGCATTGACATGCTGTCTGCGTGGCCGACGGCCAGGTCGGCCAGAGGGCTCATCCCGGAGCGCGAACATCGAGTCGTCAGGCTGGCTGTCCGAAGTGGACTGGACAGGTCGCACCGGCACGGGCCGAGAGAGAGTCACGCGATCACCTATTCAGGTTATGTTCGGGTGTCAGCGAATCATCTACGATTAGACCCATGCCGCTATTGCATTGCAGCGTGCCCGCCTTGAACGTGCCGCTGTCGACAGCACAGCTGGATGCCATTGAGTGCCGCACAGTCCGAGGCCCGCAGACGCCCAAGGTATCGCTTGCGTCGCGATTTGTGACGCGGAACTAGCGCTTCGATCAGTAACTACAGCTGGCGATCGATGATAGCAGCTGGCACTCCTTGCTCCATTGCTCAGGCATCCCAGGTTAACCGCTTGCCGGAAAAGTAGACTGCCGTTACGAGCTCTTTTTGAACTGGCCTTTTAAGGAACCTCGACATGAGATGCGCGAGCCGGGTCAACATTGTTCGAACCTGCTGCCTGCTCACGGCGATGGCCACCGCCGGGGTCCAATGCTGTATTGCCGCGACCGGTAACGACGATTTCGATTCTGGGCTAGAAGACTCCGCCGTATTTTCCCGTGCTTCGGGAAACACTCCGTTTCCGCGCTTCGACGCATCGCAGATTCCGTTTGCTCCGCAGCCCGCACTGGATGACTCAATTGCCCTTTGTATTCCGGACCTCTACTGTTCACTCGCAGTGCGATAGCGCAGTCGGCGCGATCGCGCTCAACGATAAGAAAAGTCTATTCAAGGCGGGTGTTTGCCCAATGAGCACCGACCCCTCCGGGAATTGAATCAGGTTGTGGAATCAAGGCGCCTCAGCACCGAGCGATCGGCTCGGGACGGTCTGCCAAAGCCACGTGATGGGAGCACCAGACGAGGACCCGTCGCAAACAAGCAGGAGGAGCAACTATGCGCGCGCAAGACATCATGACTGCGTCCGTCATCACTGCCACACCGGACATGACGATCCACGAAGCGGCAACACTTTTGGTCGAAAACCATATCGGAAGCATGCCGGTCGTCGACGAGAACGGACAAGTTGTCGGTATCGTCGGCGAACGCGATCTTCTGCATCGAGTGGAGAACAGCACCTGCCACAGAAAGCGCCAGTGGTGGCTCGAACTCCTGTTGTCGTCCCCCCGCGCTCAGGCCGCGAGGTATCTGAAGGAGCACGGGCGCGTCGTCGGCGACGTGATGTGCGAAGAGGTGATTTCGATCTCGGAGGACATGCCGCTCCAGCGGATCGCGGACCTCATGGAGCGTCGACGTCTCGACAGCGTGCCAGTGTTGAAGAGTGGCACGCTGATCGGAAATCTAAGTCGCTCGAACCTGATTCGCGCACTCGCGCGGATTGCTCCGGTCGTGGAATTAGTTTCGCGCGATGACGCGAGCCTGCGCGAAGAGATAGTCCGGACGATGCACGGGCAGAGCTGGGGATTGCCCAAAAACTGCGTGCGCGTCAAGGATGGTGTCGCGCATCTATGCGGGGTGATCGAATCTGTAGAGGAAAAGCGGGCCATCCGCGTTGCGGCGGAGAGCGTGCCGGGCGTCAAGCGTGTGGAGTACCATCTTGAATATCCAAACGTGATTCCGGCCCTGTAGCTCACGATCGCAAGACGCGTGTCGATCGTCCGGGCTGAACGACGAATCACTGCGATCGTGACGGTCACGTCAAACCGGGGGGCGAAATATCGACGGGTTTCGATCGCGGGCTTCAAATCAGGCAAGCGCTCGACGTAGGCAATCACACCACTGACGCCATGTCACGGCTCAATCTGCCGACTGATCTGCGCGTCCGTGGTGCGGCTTGCAGCGCCGGATTCTCGATTCGATCTTTTTAGAGAAGGTCCGCTGTTCGCTGCCGAACAGCCACTCGAATGACTGAGTGGCTGCGATCGTAAAAGGCAGCTTCTGGGCCGACCACCGTCGCATGCCGTACACAGTGCCATCGACGGAAAGCGAGCCAGAGCGGTCCAGCAGGCAGGCGCTCGGTGGACGGCGAATTGGCAGTGCAAGCGGTATATCAGGAGGTAACCGCTCGTTCATCACGGAGCGTCGCCGTGAGTATCATCGCCACGCATGCAATCGCCGACGCGGTGATAAAAACGTCCTTGAGCGAACCAAACCAGGCTACGAAATTGCCCCCCATCACGTTGCCCAATGTCGTTCCAAGACCGAGAAAGACGTTGGCAACACCAAACACCGTGGTTGCCGAGCAAGGGTCCATAGTCTTGCTGATATACGCGGGAATCAGTCCGTAAATCGCATAGAACGAGAGACCGAAACACACGGCGGCCGCTCGCAATTGCCATGCTTCGGAATGGAAAGCGATCAGGAGACCGGAGCCGGCGAGTGCAGTGAAGGAGAATGCGAGCGCAATCCGTGCCCCTGCCTTGTCGGCAGCCATCCCCGCGGCAAATCCGCTGAACAGTCCCACCGCGCCAATCGTCGACCAGACTTGCCCGATAGTTGCCAGGGAATGTCCCTCATCGGCCAGAAAGCTCGACAGGTAGTTTTGCCACGGCCCGCAAGCCATTCCGCTCAACGCAAGCAGTATCCAGACCGTCAGGTTGGTGCGAGTCATCAATTGCCACCGGCCGCCGGACGCGCGACGACTTACGGCGCGCTTTGGCGCCTTGCGGCTGAAAACCTGTGGAGCGAAGCGGCGAAGCGCAAGCAGTCCCACAAGCGCGATGACGAGCGAGACCGACCCCGCCACAATCCATATGGAGTGCCAACTGTGTGCTGGTAAGCCCCGCGACACAAGAAGACCATTCGCGAATTGCCCATAGGCCGTGCCGCTCGAAACCAGACCATTGACGCGGGAACGGTACCCGAAGGGAACTGTACCGGAGATTGCACCGACGCTCGGGACCATCATGAAAGCCGCCGTCGCCCCAAGTCCGGCGAGAACGAGTCCGACCGACATTACGCTCTGGACTTTCGCGAACAGTAGCAAAAGCAAGGCTGCCGCAGTGACAGCGCCCACAATGACCTGCCCCTCGCCGAAGCGGGTTGTGAGGCGCGGAGAAACTAACGCCGCAACGAGGTACGCCGTCTGGGTCCCACCAGTTACGATGCCAATCGCCGTATAGTCGATTCCGAGACTTTGCCGCATCACTGGCACGACCAGCACAAAAAGATAGAGCCCAAAGCCGAACACGACCGCCACGAACAGCGTGAAGACGACAGCAACGCTGATCGTGCGTACGATCGACTGGGTTCTCGTGGAAGTCATTGCGTGCGTCGCCATAGTCGACCTATATCGATAAGTAGCTATATAGAAAGAGTACAATATAGGTTGGTCCCGTCAAGGAAAATCTGAGCAATGTCGAAAATGGACAATGTCGATGAGAACCAGCTGCAGGAGGCGCTGCATGCACTCTCGAATCGCCACCGGCTGACGATACTCATTTGGCTTACCGAGCCGGAAAAGCACTTTCCACCGCAGCGGGACGCGGACCTTGTGAAGGATGGGGTCTGTGTCAGCTTCATCACCGAGAAGACTGGCCTCAGTCAGCCCACTGTCACCACGCATATGCAGGCGCTGGCAGCGGCAGACCTGGTGACTTCGAAGAAAATCAAAAACTGGGTGTACTACAAGCCCAATAGCGTGGCGATCCAACGCTTGCTCGACGACTTGGATCGCGCGCTACGCCACACTTGACCGATACGCTTTCCACAACTGGAGTGGGGCTCCGCATCAGACATCGCGTATGTGCCGAGAGGGGCGTTTGTTGGGGGGCGGAACGACGCTTTGGTGACCAAATGCAGCGGTTGCTACTGACTGTTCGTGGCCCGACCTCTCCACCGATGCGGTCGGCCTCAGCCGACCCATCTTAGTCCTTCGGCGGTGCGAGAGTGACTGGCCGCTCTGGACGCGATCGCGCCATTGGGAACATACCGGGTTAGCGAGCCCGTGGTTCGCCGTCTGTCCTTCTCACGACTGCGGACGACTGGTGCTTAATGCTTAACTCGTTCTCGTTGATCGATGCTCGCGCTTCCCGACGAAAATGGTACAGATCAGACAGCAATCTTTCGCCCACATCGAGAAGGCTGATACCAGCGGCGGTCAGTGTGATGGGATACGTAGCCCGGTCAACCAAGGGGGCGCCATACCAGGCCTCCAGGGCCTTCACCCTGCGACACACAGCCGTCGGCGTTGCATGACGCACCTCTGCAGCCTTTGAGAAACTGCAAAGCTTTCCTACAGCGACGAAATCTTCCAGCCAGGTAAGTTCCACAAGCCTGCTCCCCGCCGCCATGCTGCCCTGATGGGACGCGTTCGCGGCCCAAAAAACTACCCGGGTTTGATGTTCGCTGCCTGTTTTCCCTTGGGGCCCTGCTTGACTTCAAAGCTCACCTTCTGGCCTTCCTGAAGGCTCTTGAAGCCAGAGCCCTGAACCTCGGAGAAATGCGCGAACAAGTCATCGCCGCCGTCGTCCGGGGTGATAAACCCAAACCCCTTTGCATCGTTAAACCACTTGACAGTACCGGTTGCCATACTCTGGATGTTCCTTGGAAGATGGGGGCTAGTTGATGCCACTGGCCTGCGCCAAACGTCCTGCCAGCAGTTGTTCCGTCGCCGACACATTTACGGACGCCTACTGGCAGCTGCAGTGTGACGTCTCGCACGATCCGTACCTGCAGTCATTCGCCCGTCGAGACGGGTGCGTGGACACAATCCGCTTTGTCACGTATGGCGCGGGAAAGGTCTTTCGGCGGGGCATTTACGTCGGTTCGAATTTGGCTGTAATTTTTGGAGCGGCTGATGCGCCGCGGCCTAATGCACCGGGCAGGCCGGTGTACCTATGCATGGCCAGCGCAAGCACGCGAAACGAATTCCAACGCGCGGAGTTCGACGTCACTAGGGGCAGCGCCGGTAGCGCTCTAGCATTCCAGCATTCCGAGGCCCGGCTAGCGGATGACCGTTCATCAGCGCGGTGTGGGCGCTTATCGACCCATCTGAGACGGTTGCCGGTTCTCGTCCCAGCCTCGGCTTTCCCCTAAATAGCTGCCACTGGTCGCTCGCCATTCATTCATTCGGCACTCACCTACATTTCCAAAAATGTTGAAATATCGAATCGACTGTCGTATCCTTGCGCCATGAACTCGAACCTTGCCGTCCGCCTGCTTGGCGCGCTTGCCCACGATTCCCGACTCGCGATCTTTCGAGCCCTCGTTGTCGCGGGTCCGCAAGGCATGGCTGCGGGTGAAATCGCACAGCAGCTTGGCCTTGCCCCGTCGAGCCTGTCGTTTCATCTGAAAGACCTGTCTCATGCTGATCTCGTGAAGTCGCGGCAGGACGGACGATTCGTGATCTACACGGCGAATTTCGATGCGATGACCGGGCTGATCGGTTTCCTCACGGAGAACTGCTGCGCCGGTGCAACCTGCGTTGCGGGCGGTCTTCCCGGGGCATGCGGCGACGAGCAGTGACGCGCGAGCCCTTGTCAAAGAATCCGCTGTAATCGTATTTCCGGAGACGTCCATGAGCAGCAAAACGTACAACGTCCTGTTCATTTGCACCGGCAACTCGGCACGGTCCATCCTGGCCGAAGGCCTCATGAACCACTACGGCGCTGGTCGCTTCAACGCTTATTCCGCCGGCAGTCACCCGGCGGGACAGGTCAATCCGCTTGCGTTGCAGGCGCTGCAGAAATTCGGCGTTGGAGCGGAGGGTTTTCGCAGCAAGAACTGGGAAGAATTTGCGACGGACGGTGCGCCCGAAATGGACTTCGTGTTTACCGTCTGCGACGCAGCGGCCGGCGAAGTGTGCCCGGTCTGGCCGGGGCAGCCGATTACGGCCCACTGGGGCGTCACCGATCCGGCAACTGTGGAGGGCAGCGAGGAAGTCAGGAAGCAGGCGATGTGGGATACCGCCGTCACCCTGAAGCGCCGCATCGAGCTGTTCCTTTCGCTTCCGCACGAAAAACTGGACGCGGTCGCGCTGCACCATGCTGTGCGCGACATCGGCAAGCAATGACTGAGATCCAACCATGACCACTAACATTCTCATCCTCTGTACCCACAACTCGGCGCGCAGCGTGCTCGGTGAAGGCATGCTCAATCACTGGGCACAAAAGCTCGGCAAGGATGTGCGCGCCTATAGCGCGGGCAGCACGCCGAGCGGTCGCATCAACCCATTCGCGCTGGAAGCGCTGTCGAACGCGGGCATCGCTACGGAAGGCTATCGCAGCAAAAACTGGGACGAGTTCGCCGCGGACGGCGCTCCCCAAATGCGCGTGGTCATTACCGTATGCGACAGCGCCGCCGCGGAGGAATGCCCGTACTGGCCGGGCAGCCCTGTCCAGATGCATTGGGGATATGCCGACCCGTCCAATGCACCGGGAGGTGACGAGCGCAAGCGGCAGGCGTTCGAACTGACGCGTCAGGCGATCGGTTATCGCATGCTGCAGCTGCTGGCGCTTCCGCTCGATACGCTGAGCAATGCGGAACTACAGCAAGCCCTGATCAGCATCCAGCAAAGTTGATTTCCATCGGGCAGTCCAATGAACACCCCTAACGTCACGTCGCCGGCAAAAGCCACATCGAAGCCGGCCATCAGTTTCTTCGAGCGGTATCTGACCGTCTGGGTTGCGCTGTGCATCTTGGTCGGCATCGTGCTGGGCCAGTTGCTGCCAGGCGTCTTCCAGACCATCGGACGGATGGAATACGCGCATGTGAATCTCCCTGTCGGGCTGCTGATCTGGGTGATGATCATCCCGATGCTCGTGCGGGTCGATTTCGGCATGCTGCACGAAGTGCGTCAGCACGTCAGAGGAATCGGCGTCACGCTGTTCGTGAACTGGCTCGTCAAGCCGTTTTCGATGGCGTTTCTCGGCTGGGTCTTCATCAAGCACGTCTTCGCGCCGCTGTTGCCCGCCGACCAGCTCGACAGCTATGTGGCCGGTTTGATTCTCCTGGCTGCCGCGCCGTGCACGGCGATGGTGTTCGTATGGAGCCGGCTGACCGGCGGCGATCCGCTGTTCACGCTGTCGCAGGTCGCATTGAATGACAGCATCATGGTCATCACGTTCGCGCCGCTGGTCGGGCTGCTGCTCGGCATGTCGGCAATTACGGTGCCGTGGGCGACGCTGCTGACATCCGTTGTGCTCTATATCGTTATTCCAGTCATCCTCGCGCAGATTCTGCGCAAGGTGCTGCTGGCAAAGGGGCAGCCTACGTTCGACGCTGTTATGGCGAAGATCGGCCCGTGGTCGATCACGGCGCTGCTCGTGACGCTCGTGCTGCTGTTCGCATTCCAGGGCGAGGCAATCATCCGTCAGCCGCTCGTCATTGTGCTGCTGGCTGTTCCGATCCTGATCCAGGTGTTTTTCAACTCGTCGCTCGCGTACTGGCTCAATCGTGCAGTCGGCGAGAAGCACAACATCGCCTGCCCGTCCGCGCTGATCGGCGCCTCCAATTTTTTTGAACTGGCGGTTGCCACTGCCATCGGCCTGTTTGGTTTCGAGTCGGGCGCGGCGCTCGCGACGGTGGTTGGTGTGCTCGTCGAAGTGCCGGTGATGCTGCTCGTGGTGCGCGTCGTCAATCGTTCGAGAAACTGGTACGAATGCGCATGAACGCTATCGCCGTCTATCTCGCACAGGTCATCGATGTGGAGCGTGAGCATGTCTGAACGCATCGCGGATCTTCCGCAACTCGACACTGCGCTGTTTTGCGTGCCCGATATCGGCCAGTTGCGACCCGCCACCGTATCAACGCATCCACCGCGGTTCCTGCTGCTCTATGGCTCCCTGCGTGAGCGTTCGTTCAGCCGGTTGCTGACTGAGGAGGCCGCGCGCCTGCTCGTTGCAATGGGTGCCGAGGTCCGCACCTTCAACCCGAGCGGCTTGCCGCTGCCCGACGATGCGCCGGAAAGCCACCCAAAGGTCGCCGAACTGCGCGAACTCGTGCAATGGTCGGAGGGCATGGTCTGGTGTTCGCCCGAGCGTCACGGGGCGATGACCGGAATCATGAAGTCGCAGATCGACTGGATTCCGCTGTCGATGGGCGCCGTGCGTCCAACGCAGGGAAAAACGCTGGCCGTCATGCAGGTGAGCGGTGGATCGCAGTCGTTTAACGCTGTGAATCAGATGCGCGTGCTAGGCCGCTGGATGCGCATGCTGACCATTCCGAACCAGTCGTCCGTTGCAAAGGCATTTCTGGAGTTCGACGAGGCGGGACGCATGAAACCTTCCGCCTATTTCGACCGTGTCGTGGACGTGATGGAGGAACTGGTCAAGTTCACCCTGCTCACGCGTGACATCGGCCCTTATCTGGTCGACAGGTACAGCGAGCGCAAGGAAAGTGCCGAGGAACTGTCGAAGCGCGTGAATCAGCCCAAGCTCTGAGCCCGTCCCGCACCATTCAATTGTTTGCTTCCAACTTCACCCCTACAACCCGCAGGAGTTGACCGTGAGTTCATGCTGCAGCCCGAAAAGCGCGCCCGCGCGTGAGGCGTCCCGACCATCGTCTGGTTCATCGCTGCCTGTCGCCATCATTGGTGGCGGTCCCGTGGGCCTTGCTGCAGCGGCTCACCTGATCCAGTACGGTTTGAATCCGGTCATCTTCGAGGCGGCTGATAGCGTGGGCTCCGCGCCGCTGGCCTGGGGGCACGTCCATATGTTTTCCCCATGGCAGTACAACGTTGACCGTGCTTCCCGCGCGCTGCTTGAACGACAGGGATGGACGGCGCCCGACGCCGACGGTTACCCGACCGGCCGCGAGCTGGCCGAGCAGTATCTGCTGCCGCTGGCGCAGACGCCGGAGATCGCCAGGTGCCTGCGCCTGAATACACGCGTCACGGGCATCGCGCGTTTTCGCACCGGTAAGGTCAAGAACGCATTGCGCGAGCAGCAGCCGTTCGAGATTCGTTTCGAGGAACAGGGCGGAAGCGAAGCGCGCCTTCTCGCCGGTGCGGTGATCGTTGCGACGGGCACTTGGGGCCAGTCGGCGCCGGCTGGCGCATCCGGTCTGCCGGCCATCGGCGAACGTGCAGCGCATAGGCAGATTCGTTATGGCATGCCCGATGTTCTCGGGGCGGAGCGCAGCCGTTATGCCGGCAAGAAGGTGCTCGTTATTGGCACCGGACACTCGGCAATCGGCACGCTCGTCGATCTCGCTTCGCTGGCTGCGCAGGAGCCCGGCACGACCGTCGTGTGGGCGATGCGTCGTGCGCAACCGGGCCACGTCTATGGCGGAGGCAGCGCGGATCAGTTGCCGGAGCGAGGCGCACTGGGTCAACGGCTGAAGCAGCTCGTCATCGCCGGCCGCGTCGAATTGCTGACGCCGTTTGCCGTCGACGAAATCCGGGCGGAAGGTGAGATGCTCGACGTCCGCGATGCTGACGGTCACGCTGTCCAGGTCGACGAAATGATCGTCGCGACGGGGCTTCGCCCGGACCTGCAGATCCTGCGCGAGTTGCGTCTGGATCTGGATTCCTCTCTGGAGTGTCCCCGCGAACTTGCGCCACTGATCGACCCAAATCTTCATTCGTGCGGCACGGTACGGCCGCATGGCGCGGAGATCCTGGCGCAACCCGACACTGGCCTTTACATCGCCGGGATGGCCAGCTATGGCCGTGCGCCTACGTTCCTGATGGCGACCGGCTACGAGCAGGTGCGCTCCATCGCGGCGTGGCTTGCTGGTGACATCGAAGCCGCTCGTCGCGTTGAACTGGAATTGCCGGAAACCGGCGTGTGCAGCGCGGACCGCGGCGTGAGCGGACAATCCGCGAGCGGTAGCTCGTGTTGCGCACCGGCAGAGGTCGTCGAGACGTCGAACTGCTGCACGCCGGCAGCCCCCGCCGAAAAGGCAAGCTGTTGCACGCCGTCGTAACAGGCCTCTCGCATTTAACCCAGACCCGAGAGCGTAGAACAGGGAGATCAGAAAGTGACAGCGTCCACGCCGCAGGACCATGGCACGACAGCGACGTGGGCACTGGCCACTGCGCAACTCGTTTCGTGGGGGGCGATCTATTACGCGTTCTCGCTCTTTGTCGTACCGATGGAACACGCCCTCGGTTGGGACCGCACGTCGACCAATGCGGCGCTGTCTGTCGGCCTGCTCGTCTCCGGGTTGGCCGCATATCCGGTCGGCACGTGGATCGACCACGGGCACGGCCGTGCCGTCATGGTCGCGGGATCGCTGCTCGCTTCGGCGATGCTCGTGGTCTGGTCACAGGCACACAGTCTGGCGACCCTGTTCGTCGTATGGGTGGGCCTCGGCATTTCGATGGCCGCCACGCTGTACGACCCGGTTTTCGCCGTCATCACGCGAAGCTATCCCGACAGCTTCCGCACGAAGATTACGCTGATTACCCTCGTCGCCGGATTCGCGAGCACGGCTTTCATCCCGCTCACGCAATGGCTGATTGATCTGCTTGCGTGGCGTCACGCGCTGCTCGCGCTCGCGGGTATCAATTTATGCGTCTGCGCACCAATTCACGTCCTGGCGATCCGAAGGAACAGAACGAGCCCGACTGCGACAATCGATCGGGCCGCGGTCAAGGCAGCGAACGCCGCGTCCACGCGGCGCGCGCTTCGCTCCCCGGTGTTCTGGGCGCTCGCCGTGTGCTTCACGACGTACTACGTGACGTTCGCCGCGCTGACGTTTCACCTCGTCCCGCTGATGACCGAACGCCATGTTCAGCAGTCCACCATCCTCGTGACGATGGCAGTCATCGGCCCTGCGCAGGTGCTTGCCCGGATTCTGTGGTTCGCGTTTGGGCGGAACGTTTCGCCGAAGCTCGTCGGCATTTTGATCACGACAGCGTTTCCGGTGTCTGTGGTCATTCTACTGATTGCTGGTGCGTCGCCCGTGCTGCTGGTTCTGTTTGCCGTCGTCTACGGCGGCGCGAACGGCATGATGACGATTCTGCGAGGGACGATCGTGCAGGACGTGATGTGGGTTGAAGGGTTCGGCGCGATCAACGGACTGCTGTCGACTCCGTCGAACATCGCAAAAGGCATTGCGCCAATCTCGGCGGCAACTATTTGGGCGATCGGACACAGCTACCGCCCCGTAGAGTGGGCCGTGCTGACCGTGTCACTGGTATCACTGGCGGCGTTCTGTATAGCGATGGCTTTCCCGCTTCGAGCTGATACTCCGGAGCAGGCCGTGGCGAGTCGGGCCACGAAGGTATAGCCAAGCGTTACCTCGTAGCCCAATGACTGAAAGCGGGGTTGGTTCGGTCAGATCCGCGTAATAGGCGAGTGACGGCTTTTGGCCGACCAGAGCCCGACGACCGAGCGCAAGGATGATCGCCCGCGTGCGTTCGATGCAAAAGGCATAACCGACCCACAAGAGACGTTCGGGGTCGCCGAAAGCGGTTCTTCAAAAAAGCGTGCGGCGCGCCCGCATGCTTCAGCTATTCGATGCGCCAAGCCGTTCTAGATCGGCAATCAGCCCGGGCCCGGTCGGAGTCCAGCCGAGCGTCCTCCGCGTCTTTTCGCTTGATGCCACAAGGTCGCGGCTAGCGAACATTGCCAGCCAACCAAAGTGCGTCGAAGCTTCTCCCGCGGATATGGATCTTGTGGGCAGTTTCAGCCCGCGGCCGATTGCTTCGGCAATATTCAGCATCAGCACGCCTTCTTCAGCCACCGCATGATGTTTCGCGCCCGCTTCGTTCTTTTCCAGCGCCAACCGGTAAAGACGGGCGACATCCGAGATGTGTGCCGCCGCCCAGCGGTTGCGTCCTTCCCCGACATAGGCTGACACGCCTTTCTCGCGCGCCACAGCAACGGCGTAAGTCAGAAGCCCTTGCCGCATTGTGTTGTGAACTTGGGGAAGCCGCACCACCGAGGCGCGCACGCCCCTCAGTGATAGCGCCGTCTGCTCCGAGACGCGGGGAAAGGGGAAATCTGGCGGCACGTCATGGTCCTCGGTCGCGATCTGGCCCGGCCCGGCTAGTCCTGCCGTCCCCGACGTGGCGATCAGAAGCCGATCTGAGCCAGCGAGGACTGAGCCCAAAGCTTCGATTGCGATGCGATCGACCTCGCAAGACCTTGCAAAGTTGGACCAGTCGTGAATAAAGCCCAGGTGAATCACGGCATCGGCCGCCGCTGCGCCCCTCCGAAGGCTTTCGAGGTCTTCAAGCGAACCGCGATGCACGTCCGCTCCAATAGTTGCCAGGGCTTTTTCTCCCTCGTCTGAACGAGCCATGCCGAGAACCTTATGTCCCGCAGCAATCAGTTCCTTAACGGTGGGAATGCCGATAAATCCGGTAGCGCCGGTGATGAAAACGCGCATGAACTTGTCTCCAGGTTTCGCTGGAGACAAGTGTCAGCTTTGCGAGTATTCCGGTAAAGTAGTGACCTTATTATGGTAAGACTACTAACAGCATGAAGTCGCGCCAGGACAACGAAAACCTCCTCGCCGCCTATTTGCGGGACCGGCGAATGAAGCTTGATCCCGCAGTACTCGGCTTTCCCGCAGAGCGCCGGCGGACGCCTGGGCTGCGCCGTGAAGAAGTGGCGCAGCGCGCCAATATCAGCCCCACCTGGTACACGTGGCTTGAACAAGGTCGCGGCGGTGCCCCCTCGGCGGATGTGCTCGATCGAATATCGCGGGCCTTGATGCTGACGGATGTCGAGCGCGAGCACCTTTTTCTAGTTGGCCTCGGGCGGCCGCCCGAAGCCCGCTACCAAGAGAAGGAAGGTGTCACGCCTCGGCTGCAGCGTGTCCTCGACGCTTTGGACCCCAGCCCCGCCCTCATTCGCACTGCCACCTGGAACGTCCTTGCCTGGAATCGGGCGGCCACTGTCATGTTGGGCGACTATGGCTCCCTGCCGCCAAACCAACGCAATGTGCTGCGCACTATCTTCCTTGATCCGCGTGCGCGCGCCGTGCAGTATGACTGGGAGAGCGTGGCGCGCCACATCATCGGTGCATTCCGCGTCGATGCAGCGCGTGCGGGAGCGGCAACGGAGGTGGCGCCTCTCGTTGATGAGCTATGCCGGCTCAGTCCCGAGTTCAAGGTGATGTGGCGCGACAACGAGGTTCGAGAGGTCCACGGCGAGGCCATCAAGCGCATCCGCCATCCGGTGCTCGGCCCGCTCGCCTTCGAATATTCGACCTTCTCCGTCGACGGCCGGACTGATCTCAGCATGTGTGTCTACAATCCCGCGACGCCGGAGGATGCGAAGAAGATAGCGTCCCAGATCAGCTTGCTCTCGAACCGACTACCGACGGCCGACATGCGAGGGCCGTAGGGCGCTCGCAGTAACGCAGGTTCAGGCATTCGAGGCTTGATTCCCAAGAGTCTCTCAGGGCCCCGCAGGCACCGAATATGGCAACCGGCCCTGGGCACTAACGCTCGGCCTGTGAACGGCCGTTCGTGGCCGAACGCGGCTCTCTGCCGCAAACGCACATCCGAACGACCGCGCAGTACCTGATCCAGCAGCGCTAGCGCGTCCAACAAGCATTCTGCAGGACCACGCGGTAGCCATCGGGATCTTCGAACGTCAGACCCCGTCGATCCCAGTACGGATTCTCTGCTGGCACCGGTTCATTTCCCAATTCGCGGAACCTTTCGACGGCGATTTCCCACTCCTCAAGCATCGGCAAATAGATGACTAAGAGATGCTCCTTAGTGGGTGCATTCGGGACCGTCACATTGTGCTGGTGAGTCAGTTCAATATGCCACGGGTACTCTCGATGGCCGAGAACGATGCCATCAAATCCTTGGTGATCGACAAATTGCGCCAATACCTCGAAACCAAGGCCTTGAATATAAAACGCAGCCGCGCGAGCGACATCATTCGTTGGACGAGCGACACGTAGTACGTGAACTGGCATTAGGGGTTCCAATCGAAGAAGTGGATGTGGCAACCAATCGTCGGCGAAGAACCAATTGTCAACCATCTTCATGCCCGTGTCGAACGACCGGTTGTGGCCGAGGCCGCCGGCCGTGGACGGCTCAGCTCGACCCGCTTCCGCCGTTAGGCATACTTAAAGTCACATGACCGCTTTGGAGCGCACCAGCCGCCATCGAGCGCGCGCGGTGTCGCCTGTGTTCACCCATGGCCGCCATGGATGATGTTGCACCCAGGCTCCACCAGCGATGAGGTTCGCTGCTTCGGGACCGTAACGCGCTAACGTAGATCGGTAGTCATGCTTTCCCACTATCCCCAGCTCCGGAGCCATGCTTCGCAGGCATGCCGGTCAGCCTGGAAAGTCTTTTTGCGTTGCGAGCTGAAACGCTACTCTGCATGCACGAGTTAGAGCATTCCACACGCGCCGGACGACGTCACCGTCGCTGTCGCGTAACTCGCGTCCAGTGACGGGAGCTGCATATTAAGCAATAGATATTGCGCGCGCCCCTGGAATCGAAGCTCTCTCTGCGTTGCGTTTGACATGAACTTACCTAACTGGAGCCGCAAAATGAACCAACCCGTCGTCCTGATCACCGGCGCCCTCACGGGCATCGGCCGCGCCACCGCTTTTGCATTCGCCCGCTTGGGCGCACGTCTCGTCGTGTCGGGCCGCCGTGCCGCGGAAGGTTCGGCGCTCGAGGCCGAATTGCGCGAAGCAGGCGCACAAGCTTTCTTCGTGCAGGCTGACGTACGCCGCGACGAAGACGTCCGTCACCTCGTCGATGAAACCGTTGCTCGCTTCGGCCGGCTCGACGTTGCAGTCAACAATGCTGGCACGGAAGGTAAACCGGGACCTGTGGTCGATCAGACTGCCGAGAGCTACGCTGATACCTTCGACACCAACGTGCTCGGCACGTTGCTGAGCCTCAAGCACGAACTGCGCGTGATGACCGCACAGCAAGCTGGCAGCATCATCAACATATCCTCGACTTATGGTCATGAGGGTGCGGCCTTCGCTTCGGTGTATGCGGGCAGCAAGCATGCTGTGGAAGGGATCACGAAATCGGCTGCACTCGAGGCCGCTTCGGCGCGCGTTCGCGTCAACGCCGTAGCGCCTGGTCCCACCGACACGGGCATGTTGGACCGTTTCACCGGCACGCCGGAGAACAAGGCCTCGCTCGCGGCAACGGTTCCGCTCGCACGAATCGGTAGACCTGACGACATCGCGGCGGCGGTGCTCTACCTGGCCAATGACGGTGCTGCGTTTGTCACAGGGCAGATCCTCACCGTCGACGGCGGCAAGACAGCGGGTTGAGCTTTCAACGCGGTTTGGGCTTCCTGCTGAACCGGCGAAGCCCTATACAAGCGACACTTCTGGATGGAACCATCAATGAACACCGATCTCACCTTCTTCGAATCGAAGGCTTCCCCGAACTCTCGCCGTGTTCGCATCTTCCTTGCCGAGAAGGGCATCGAATTTCCTGCCAAGGCGGTGGACCTCGGCGCCAAAGAGCAATTCTCCGATGCCTACGTTGCGATCAACCCTCGCCGCCAGGTTCCCACGCTCGTGCTGCGAGACGGCACAGCGATTGGCGAAGTCCCGGCAATCTGGCGTTACATCGAGGAGGCCTACCCCGAGAAGCCCGCATTGCTAGGCACGACGCCAACTACGAAGGCGCTCGTCACGATGTGGGAACGACGTGCCGAGCTGGACGGATTCTCGGCGGTAATGGAGGGCGTCAGGAACGCCGTTGCCGGGCTGAAAGGTCGGGCGCTCTCAGGCCCGCATGCGTACGAGCAGATCCCCGAAATCGTCGAGCGCAGCAAGCTGCGCGTCGGGCACTTCTTTGCCGATTTCAACGACCGTCTCAAGACAGTGCCATTCGTCGCGGGCGACGCATTCTCGGTGGCTGACATTACTACGCTCGTTGCGATCGACTTCGCGGCGGGCGGCATGAAGCTGAGCATTCCTACGGGCTTCGACGCACTGCAAGCGTGGTACGACAAAGTCAACGCACGTCCGTCGTCGAAGGCATGACGGCCCGCAAGGTAGCCTGTCGTGACCGATGCCGTGCGCTCAGTATCTGCGCGGCCGGCTTCTGCGATTCGCCTCACGGCCGGTAAGCGTCGGACCTGCCGCGCCAATGTCACCCTCACCCGCGGACTGCTGCGTCACGGGAAAGATGGCATTGAGCGCGGCTTTCACGTCGCCTTTCATGTGTCGGAGCCGGGCAAGACTCAACGAGCAACGCGACTGCCACGCAAGGAATCCGTGTTTCCGGGCCGTCTTAAGAGCATCGGTCAAAATCGATTCGGCCGCCGGTATCGCTTCGTCGCCCCGGATCGCGACCAGCACCTCCGCCTTCGCTCTCCATAGCTCAGGCAGAGCTGGAAGCGATTCCCGAGCCGGTCGGCCACGCCCTGGAGCCCAAACGCCGGCACACATGCCGCAGCAAGTTCCAGCGCCAGCGGAATTCCATCGAGCCGGCGGCAGATTTGCGACTTCAGCCTCAACGCTGTCCGTGAATCCACGCTGAGCCCGGCATGCGGTCCGACACGCTCTTCGAAGAGACGTACCGCACTGTAGTCGAGAGCGACATCGCAATTTTCGTCCGGGGGAACCTCGAGCGACGGAACACGATAGATCGGCTCCCCTGCAACGCGCAGCGTTTCGCGGCTTGTTGCAAGTACGACTGCTCGCGGGGCGATCCGAAGCAGCCTTTCGGCAATCCTGGCGGCCCCGTGCGCGGCTTCGAGCGCCAACCGCGTCTTTCCCACACCGCCGGTACCCACGGGCGTGACCAGACGATGCGTTTGCAGGCCACGGTAAATCTCGCGTACGGCAATTTCCCGGCCGATGAGAGGACTGACCTATGCAGGTAGCGGCAGGCCCGAAAAAGCCGGTCCGTCTGCAGGTGCAGCAGGGGGCCTATCCGAATTCGTGACTTGCGGGAGCACTTCTGCGATGAACTGGTATCCGCGCCCGGTCACCGTACGTATTGCCGCCCGGTCGTCTCCGAGAGCGCGGCGAAGTGCGGAAATCTGAGCTTCGACAGTATTGCCCGGCCTCACGAGTGTCGTCAGAATTTTGTCTGCCGCCCGAACGGCGCGAACACCGGTAAGCATCAGCTTCTTTCAGCGCGTTTCAGCACTTTCAACGCATGCGGGACTGCACCCCACACAGGCCACACCGCGTCGTGCATCTTATTGCTTGATCTGGTCGATGCGCGACAGAAACGTCGACAGAATCGCTGAGCGGTTATTCCGGTTATAGCCCACCACAAGCTCGATTCTCGGCGGTTCGCCCTTGAGTGGTCGGCTTGTTACCGACCAGGGCAGCAGTTTCTCGGCATAGGAGGGCAGTAGTGCGACGCCTCTCGTCGAGGCGATTAGCGACATCGCCATCGTCAGGTTGTGCACGCGATGCGCGGGCTCGATGACGACGTCGTTTGTCGCCAGATAGTTTTCGATCGCGCCGCGCATGGGACCGGCTATGTCTGAACCACCTATGAATAATTCACCCGCCAGTTCGTGCACGTCGATCTCATCCAAGGCCGCAAGGCGATGATCGCTTGGCATCAGCACGACGAAAGGCTCGCGTGCGACTGTCACGTAATCGAGGTCGGGTCGGTTGGCTTCGGCACGCATGAAGGCGACGTCCAGCCGTCCCGTCGACAATCCCTCTGCGAGTTCAGGGGAGTGCTCGCTCGATACCGTCATTTCGATGCTCTGCAGATCGCTCGCGAGCACGCGAGTCGCTTCCGCGAGCCAGGTCACTTCCTGTCCGCTCAGGAAGCCAACCGCAAACGTCGGCTTGGACGGTCGCGCCGCCCGCCGCGCTGCCTCGCACGCCGCATCGACTTGTGCAAGGGCGAGACGCGTGTGGACCAGAAATGCCTTGCCGGCGTCGGTCAGTTCAATGCCACGCGCGCTACGCACGAACAGTTGCGCACCTACTTCGTATTCAAGGTCTCTGATCTGCCGGCTCAGAGACGGCTGGGACGTGTACAGCCGACGTTCCGCCGCGACGGTCAGGCTGCCCTCTTCGGCCACGGCGAGGAAATAACGAAGATGACGCAGTTCCATTCACGCGTTCCTTTTAGTCATGCATGACAGGTATGGGGATCAGCTTACAAAGTCTTTTTCGCGCGGACAAGTGGCGGCTATCGTTCGATCACATCAGCCGGACGAAACCCTACCTCGCCCCAATGTCAGTTATCTGCTGGAAGGACGATCATGAACACCCTGACAGGAAAGACCGCGCTCGTCACCGGCGCTTCCCGTGGCATCGGACGCGCCACTGCGCTTGCGCTCGCGCAGGCAGGCGCTCAGATCATCGTTCACTATGGCCGCGGTGCGCGTGAGGCCAAGGCCGTCGTCGCCGAAATCACTGCGACGGGCACTCGTGCCCATGCCCTCCAGGCCGATCTAGCCGAATCCGACGGGCCGCACAGGCTCGCGCGCCATGTCCGGGCAATCGTCGGTGAACGGCTCGACATCCTCGTTTCCAACGCTGGCATCGTGAAGGCAGCCACGCTCGAGGAAACAGGCGTCGAAGATTTCGACGAACTGTTCGCAGTCAACGTCCGCGCTCCGTATTTTCTCGTTCAGCAATTGCTGCCGATCATGTGCAAGGGCAGCAGCGTCACGCTGCTTTCGTCGCTCGCGGCCCATGCGGCCGTCGGCGAACTATCGGCCTACTCGGCCACGAAAGGCGCCGTGGACACCCTTGTGCGCCACTTCGCGGTTGGCCTGGGACCGCGCGGCATCCGCGTGAACGCAGTCGCGCCCGGCGTGGTGCAAACCGACATGTCGAGCTTCACCCGCACCGACGAAGGCCGCGACATGACACTCAGCCTTCAGGCCATCAAACGGCTCGCCGAACCCGATGATATCGCCGCTGCGATCACCTTTCTCGCCTCCGACCAGGCCAGATGGACAACCGGCGCGACGCTCAATGTGGATGGCGGCTCGAAGCTCTGAGCGAGTCGAGCGCGACGCCGCCATTTCGGCCATCCAATTCGATTCACGCACCCGGATATATCAATGTCGCTAACTATCTCAATACAGCCCCCGCGCACGCGAAACTGGCTCGCGGTTCTTTCGGTCGCACTCAGCGCGACCGTGTTCTGCACCACGGAATTCCTTCCCGTCGGGCTACTGCGTTACATCAGCCAGGGACTGGGCGTAAGCGTTGGAGCCGCCGGCATCATGGTCACGGCGCCCGGGCTGCTGGCCGCCATCGCCGCGCCGTTTCTTACGGTAGCGGTCGGACGTTTCGACCGTCGGCGCGTGCTACTAGGCCTGGGCCTGCTGCTCGTAATCTCGAATCTGACGGCCATGCTGGCGCCGCACTTTACGATTCTCGTCGCGGCCCGTGCGCTGTTCGGATTCGGAATCGGCGGATTCTGGGCAATCAGTGTGGGGCTCGGCGCCCGACTCGTGCCGGAGAAGAATGTCGGCCGGGCCACATCGCTGATTTTCGCGGGCGTCTCGCTCGGCATGCTGATCGGCGGGCCGGCCGGGGCACTGATCGGAGACCTGGCTGGTTGGCGTACCGCATTTGGCGCAGCGCTCGCGCTGTCCGTTGCCGCGCTGCTGGCCCAGTGGGTTTCGTTGCCGTCGCTAAACGTAGAGCATCGGGTAAGCACACGCGAACTGCTCGGCATCTTCGGTACGCGACCGGCACGCATCGGGCTGATCGCGATGACGCTGGCCCTATGCGGACAGTTCGCGACCTATACGTATATCACTCCGTTCCTCGCAACGGTGTCGGGATTTGGCGGCAAGGTCATCTCGTTGCTGCTGCTCGGCTACACGTTCATCGGGCTGCTCGGTAATTTCATCGGTGGTTCATCCGCGCAACGGAACGTCAGGACCACGCTCATCGCGAGCATCCTGTTTATCGCATTGCCGCTCGCCATGCTTCCCGCGCTCGGCACCAGTCGGCCGTCGGTGCTGGTCGCGCTGGCCGCGTGGGGAACCGCGTACGGCGCCATGCCCGTCGCACTGCAGATGTGGATGGCGCAGGCAACCCGCGAAGTCCGCGAAGGTGGCATGGCGCTGTTCGTAGCCAATTTCCAGATCTCGATTGCACTGGGTTCGTTCGTCGGCGGCCGGATCGTCGACGGGTTGGGTCTCTTCAATGCAATGTACTTCGGTGCCGGACTCGCCTTGGTTTCGATCCTGACGCTCGCGCTGACCGGCGGGCATCCTCGCAGGATTGACGAGCCCGCGTCCACCTGAACTATTCCAGCGGGCTGCGACCGCGCAGTCATGCACGTGCCATATCTTTCAGGCATGGCCACTTGCCTACAAAGTCTTTTTCCTCTTGCCAGCCACCGCATACAGTACCCATCAGCAGGCACCGCCCCACGAGATTTCCAGGCGCGTGACTGGATCGCCAAAGCAGCACCCCATGCATTTCAAACATACCGGCAAAACAATTGCTGCACTTACTTCTGAAAGGATCGCAATCATGAGCCACCAGACGCACCAGACCGCACCAACGCAGTACGTTGAAGCAAACGGTATCCGCTTCGCCTATCGCCGCTTCGGCAATCGCGCGGGCGTACCGCTTGTGATGAACATCCACTTCACCGGCACCATGGATCACTGGGACCCCGCCGTGACCGACGGCCTGGCCGCCGGACGTGAGGTCATCCTGTTCAACAACGCCGGCATTTCGAGCAGTTCAGGCAGCGTTCCCGAATCGATCGAGGAAATGGCGGCCAACGCTGCCGCATTCATTCGTGCGCTCGGTCTCGAACAGGTCGATGTACTGGGATTCTCGATGGGTGGCCTGATTGCGCAGACACTCGCCATTGCGGAGCCCACGCTGGTTCGCCGCCTGATCCTCGTCGGCACGGGCCCGCGCAGCGGAGAAGGCATGGCCTCGCTGACGCCCGAAGCGCAGGAAATCTTCGGCGCGAGCTATGCCGAACCGGACCATCTCTGGCTGCGCGTCCATTTCTCGCCGACAGGGGCCAGCCAGACGGCCGGACGTGCGTTCCTCGAACGCTTGCGCCTTCGCACGGAGAACCGTGATCCAGCGGCCAACGAAGCCGTGGCACCGGCCCAGCTCGCGGCACTCGCGAAATGGGGCGCGCCGCAAGACAAGCCGTATGCCTACCTGTCTGCACTCAGCCAGCCGACCCTGGTCGTCAATGGTGACGACGACGTAATCATCTATACGGTCAATTCGCTGATTCTGCGCCAGCACATCCCGAATGCCCAACTGATCATCTATCCGGACGCCAATCACGGCTCGCTCTATCAATACCCCGAGCGTTTCGTGGAAGACGTTTCCAGGTTCCTTTCCTGAGTCGCCAGTTACACCGACATTTGATCCCGAATTCAACAGGAGTTAATCGTGACTACTAATCTTCACGGCAAAACTGCACTCGTCACGGGCGCTTCGCGCGGCATCGGCCGCGCAACCGCTCAGGCTCTGGCAGCAGCAGGCGCGCGCGTGATCGTGCACTTCGGCAGCGACGAGAAGGCTGCGAATTCCGTCGTCGAGGCGATCCGTGCGTCGGGTGGTTCGGCCGACAAGGTCGCGGCAGACCTGAGCGCGGCGAACGGCCCTCACGAACTGGCCCGTCAGGTACGCGGGCTGATTGGCGAGCGTCTCAACATTCTCGTTGCGAATGCTGGCATCTCGAAGGCCTCGTCGATCGCGGAAACGACGGTAGAGGACTTCGACCGGTTGTTCGCCGTCAATGTGCGCGCCCCATACTTCCTCGTCCAGCAACTGCTGCCCGTGCTGGGCGAGGGCAGTAGCGTAGTCCTGCTGTCCTCACTTGCAGCCCGCGCTTCGGTTGGCAATCTGTCAGCCTACGCCGCGAGTAAGGGAGCAATCGACACCCTGGTCAAGCATTTCGCCGCAGCGCTCGGCGAGCGCGGCATTCGCGTGAACGCCGTCGCGCCGGGCGTCGTTGAAACTGACATGTCGAACTTCGCCAAAACCGATGCCGGGCGGGACTTCACCCTCGGCATGCAGGCCCTCAAGCGCGTGGCGCAACCCGACGACATCGCAGGCGCTGCCCTGTTCCTCGCCTCCGATGCGGCACGCTGGGTGACGGGTGACACGCTGCGTGTCGATGGCGGCTCCAAGCTCTGATACCGGGGGAGACGGGCATGACCCATACAGCCTGCCCGACTGCCCCCGCGATTTCATCAACCGCGCGACCCCCGGCGATGGACGAGGCGGCACCCTGTCGGCGCTGTATCTCCTCGGTTATCTGGCCGCCGGCATACTCGCGCCGATTCTGGGACGCGTGGCGACGGTTCACGGACTGGGCTTCGCCGTGTATCTGGGCTTCGCCGTGTATCTGGGCGCCGGCGTCATCGCCGCCTTGAGCTTCGCCACGCTCACACTCGCGCTCGGCCTGCGTCGCATTGCGAAGGACGAGCGACGCTGATTCCCAACTGAAACGCCGAATCTGCTCGTTTTTCTGCTCGAAGCCGTCGCACGGGAATGAGCGCAGTAATTTCAGTTCAGCCGGTTCGACGGCAAGCGCAATAGCAGCCGACGCATCACGGTGTTAGCAGATCGAACGGCCGCTTTCAGGCCGGCTACCGACTGATGCGGTGGCCGGAAGTCGAGACGAACGCGTCCTATTAGTGACCTGTCCGGGCCTTTTCGACAAATCGTCGGCAGGCCCGGACACTGCAGAACGTCAGGGCATCAGAACGTCACGACCGTTCGCAGTCCGGCTACGGCCTCGTTGCCGATGCGTGCGCCGCTGTTATTCGGGTCGGGGATGCCGCCACCCGGATGGAAGATGTACTGGAGTTCGCCCTGC
Source organism: Paraburkholderia sp. BR10882 (assembly GCF_040948855.1). Classification (NCBI taxonomy): domain Bacteria; kingdom Pseudomonadati; phylum Pseudomonadota; class Betaproteobacteria; order Burkholderiales; family Burkholderiaceae; genus Paraburkholderia; species Paraburkholderia sp. BR10882. The sequence goes on from NZ_JBFPKP010000018.1 coordinate 142,340, forward strand.
AGCAACCACCACGGCGCAACCTGATACTGGTAGGTCGCCTCGATCACCGTCTCCGCCGAACGCACAGGGTAGCCCGGCGTCCGGAGCGTTGCGATGTCACGGTCGAGTGCGCTCGCGCTCGAGCTGACGTTCGCGTAGCTCACCGCGAGCCCGACCGAGTCGCTGTCCCGGCCCTTGAACGGAGCTTTCAGTACGACGCCCGCGTTGAGATTGAAGTCGAGCAGGTTACGGTCGCCCGGCGCGCCCATCACACGCGTGAACACGCCAACCGATTGCGGGCTGTCGGCGCTCGGGCGCCACACCATCTGGTCTGCAACGGCATAAATGCTGAAGTTGCCGCGATGCGTGGCCGGCACGCCGTTCGACGCCGGGCTCGCGAGCGAGATGCCGTTCGTGTCGAGGTGCTGATCCGCGAAGTGATTGTTGTTGTACCAGAAGCCCAGCTTGTAGGTGCCCGGCAGCCCGCCCGGCTGTGCCGAACCAGATCCGCCTGCCGGCGGCTGGTTGATCGCGTACTGGACCTCGCCGATCATCATGACGCCGTTGTGCAGGTTGAACCGCGTGCCGCTGGCGTTGAGTTGCTGCGGGTCGCCATTGCCCGGCGCGGGGTTGCCGTCGAAGATGCCGCCGAGAATCGTCATCGAGTCACTCGGCTTGAACCGCAGGCGCACGCCGAGTGACGAGAGCGGATAGGCAGGGCCGCCCGCAGGCATGTCAGTGGCGGCCAGTACGGGCCAGCCGAAAGTCGCGTTCGCGAACGTGCTGCCGTACTGGCTGATGATGAATTCCTGATCAAGGCTCTGCTGGCCGATCCTGACGTCGAATTTGTCACCTATCGCCTGCTGGTACCAGAGTTCCCACAAACGCGTCGACGCTTCGGCTTCAACGCCGCTCACGGCTTGCAGCGCATTCAGGCGTGCCGCCGTGATGCCGTGTCCGTGAATCTGCAGGGCATCGACGAAGAAGGTGCCGCCCTTCAGGCCGAGCGCCTTGTCAGTATCGACGCTAAGGCCGAACTGAGTGGCGCCGTTGTATGAAGCGCCCTTCGAGATACCGCCGGAGAAGTTGCCGTAGAGCTCGCTGGTTTCTTGCGCGTTGAACGTGATGCCGTGATCGCCCAGTAGCGTGCGCAGTCCGCCCATGTCGCCGAGCAGGTTAGAGCGCTCCCAGAATCCGGTGGGCGCGGCGGCGGCCCCGGCCGGTGCCGCGCTTGTGTCGGTGTTTGTGGTTGCGGAAGAGCCCTGGTCCGCCGATGTGGGCGCGGCTGACTCCGACTGTGCATAAGCCGGCATGTTGATGCTGGCGCCCAGTACCACCAACAGCGCTGCGGCGGCGCAGACTGGCTTCAGGCGCGAGGGCGGAGCGAGCATACATCGGCTGTCAATGCTGTTGTCGTTATGTGTGGGCGTACCAAAGGAGATCATTTTGTGTTCTTCTGGGAAGCGAACTGATGAATAAGCGATGCCAACGCAGGAGGGTGTCCGGCGCCGACTCGCCGTGGGGGCTGCAGTCTTGCAAAGCCTATTTGCGACGATGACCCGGTCAGGCGGGCCACGAAGTACCGCTAACGTTTCGTCCTGGCATCTTCCAGAGGGCTGCAACCGAGGTGCCGCGTTGCACTGACTGGACTCTGTTGGCACCTGTGTGCCGCCAGAGCTGGCTGTGCCCGTCAGGTTCGCGTTGCGGTGCGACTGCTGGCGTTGCACGCAGGTAATCGCGTGAGGCGAGGAGAAAGCGTTCGATATGCATGATTCAACTCCCGTCGAGCCCGGCTGGCCGGGCAACGTTCGATAAGTGGCACACCGTCAGCGAAGTCGGGCGCTGTCGGCGTACTTAAGCAAAAAGGGAGCGAGCTACAGACAGACCGCACGGGCGGTCCGGAAGAAGCGCGCTGACCCGTCAATCGGGGTCAGCGGCAGGAGGGAAAGTCCGGCGTCGCTAACGCGCGATTGCAGTCTGGTTGCCGGCACACGCCGGCATACAAGATCGACAACTAGAGCTTGCGTCCACGAAGGACTCTCCTGTTTCTAAGACAGGGCGGATTCTATGCGCGCCATCTGCGAGCGCGCAAGTAAAAATTGTCATGCAGTGCAGAGCAGTTCGAAGAGGGACGCCAAACGCACCGGACTGTGCCAGCTCAATGGCATTCTGGGAGGCTCACGAGCGTGCGCGGCGCAGCACGTTGCAACACAAACGCACGGGCAATAGTTCTATTGTGGAGTGCATAACAAAACGGAACGCAAATGAATTTCGTCAAATGGAAGTAACAGATTCGAAAGAAAAATCTTTGAAATAGTCGTTGACTCGGCTCACGCGTCGTCACTAGAATTCGCCTGTTTCCACGAAAGGGGCATATGCCTTGGACAGTTGTAGTTGTCGACCTTCGAATCGTTTTTCTGCCTGACCGGCACGACGCCCGCCTGGATTCTTCCTTAGCCGCCGTCCTGCCAGCAGGCAGACGGTGCGCGCCGCAGTAGCTTCCGCAGTCTCTCCCGCGCATCTCTTCGATTGGCCGCCGTCGTTGGCGTGTGTGCTGTCACGCACGTTCGTCAACGCGACCCTGGGTGTCGAGCCATTGGCTCGCGACGCCGCTCGTTCACGCCGTTTTCGCGCGCGCAACACCGCGCCGGAACGGGCGTGCGGTTAAACACGTCCGTCAAACATGAACCGGACCCAAATGAAAGAGGAGCTCACGATGCCCGACCCTGAGCCTAAACCCTGCACATCTCGCCTTGCGTTCTCGCAGAACGCGGGCCACTTCGCCTGACATCAGTCCGCACACGTTCCTCCCACACGCCCGGGCATATCGCCCCCGCGTGAAGCGAAACGAAGGCACGCCTGATCGATGGCGCCACGTTTCAGGCATCTGGAGGAATCACCATGCACTTCGCTCTGCTCGTTTCGCAGCTCCCGCACGTCGAAGAAGCTCGCACGCACTACAACGGCATGCTCGGGCTCGACTCACATTCGCACGGTTCAACCGGCGTAGTCGCTGCCGTCTGGACGGCATTCAAAAAGCTCGTTCGCTGACACGGCCTGGCATCGCCGACTTCTGCCCCTGCTCCCGCATCAGCAGTCGGCGGGGCAGCGCCACGTCTCAATCATTAAGTTCAAAAAAGTACTACTAAGGAATAAATAACGATGTCCACCACTCCTGCAAACATCACGCAACGTCGGAGTGCCGTGCTCGACGACGCGCACGTGGGCGATATCAAAGGCGCCCTCGGCACCATCGCCCGCCACGACACCGCTCCGCGCAGCAACTGGATGGCGCGCCTGCGCACACTGCTTGCCATCCTCGGCCCCGGCCTCATCGTCATGGTCGGCGATAATGACGCCGGCGCGTTCGGCACGTATACCCAGGCCGGCCAGAACTACGGCACGTCGCTGCTCTGGACGCTCGCGCTGCTGATTCCGGTTCTCTATGTGAACCAGGAAATGGTCCTGCGCCTGGGCGCCGTGACCGGCGTCGGCCACGCACGCCTCATCTTCGAACGCTTCGGCAAGTTCTGGGGCGCCTTCAGCGTCATCGATCTTTTCCTGCTCAATGCGCTCACGATCGTCACCGAGTTCATCGGCATTACGTTTGCGCTCGACTTTCTCGGCGTCTCGAAGGTTCTCGGTGTCTGCATCGCCGCGGTACTGACGATGGCGGCGGTCAGTACGGGCGACTTCCGGCGCTTCGAACGCTTCGCGATCG
>NZ_JBFPKP010000019.1:0-134297 GCF_040948855.1 Paraburkholderia sp. BR10882
CAGCAAATTCCATCAGGGACCGTCGGCGAGTGCCGTGCGAAGTCCGAATGCATGGCTGCAATCTTGACCTATAACCTGTCACGAACTGAGCGCTTGGCAAACTGGGGGCGTCCATGCATGGATCAAGGGCGCGAAAAACCCAGACAGGTATCTCATTCGTGATTGAGTTAGCGCGTCGGGGGGTATTCGTCCTTTCCGTGCATTTTCTGGCGGTTTGCACGAGAAAACGATTTCAGATCAACCAGTTGAAAAACCGTCAAGTTGCAAAAGCGTGTGAGGCCGCTCAGCCTAGCTACCAGCGGCTTCTAACGCCGTTACCGCCAGAAAATACACGAAAAGGACGAATACCCCGACGAGGCGCTCTCGTCGGTCGACGCGGAAAACGAAGCCATCATCCAGAAGGCGCTCGACCGGCTGACGCGTGGACGCACGACGCTGATCAGCGAGCAACAGATTCGCGACGCGCTGGAAGCGCTCATGGCGCAGCGCACGTCGATCATCATCGCGCACCGGCTCTCGACCATCCGCAATGCAGACACGATCCTCGTCGTCGAACAGGGCAGGATCGTCGAGGCCGGGCCGCATGGCGAATTGCTGATGCGGCAGGGGGCCTATGCGCGGCTCGTCGCGCATCAGGCGGGAGCGTTTGCGGCATGATGCAAGCGTGGTGCCGCCGTCATGTTGCACGGCACACGAGTACAGGACCGCTGCGCGCCCCGTGACCGACGAGGCGGCACAGGATTGCAAGGAGCCTATATGACGCTCGCACTGTTTACCGATTTCGGGGCCGACGACATCTATGTCGGGCAGGTCAGGGTCGCGTTGCTGCAACACGCAGCAACCGGCACCTCAATTATCGACGTGCTGCATGATGCCCCGAACTATGACGCGCAGGCAGGCGCGCATCTACTCGCGGCGCTGGCGCCGTGGTATCCACCGGATTGTGTCTTCCTGGCCGTGGTCGATCCGGGCGTGGGTAGCGAGCGGGATGCAGTCGTGCTGCAAGCTGACGGGCAGTGGTTCGTCGGGCCGGACAACGGGCTGCTCTCGGTCGTTGCGGCGCGTGCGGCTCGCACCCAGACCTGGCGCATCACATGGCGTCCCGCCGCGCTCTCCGCCTCATTTCATGGTCGCGATCTGTTCGCCCCGATGGCGGCATGGCTCAGCCGCGGCGAGTTACCTGCCGACAAGCTTGTTGAGACGACAGGGTTGCGCGTGCAACTGGCTGCGGGCAATGTAGCCGAAGTGATTTACGTCGATCACTACGGCAATGCGCTGACTGGGTTGCGGGCTGGCACTGTGCCGAGGTCCGCACGGCTGGACATAGCGGATGCCGTTGTCGACTATGCCCGCGTCTTTTCCGAAGCAATGGCCGGTCAGGCCTTCTGGTACGAGAACTCGATCGGGCTCGTCGAGATCGCCGTGAATCGCGGCAGCGCTGCGGCACAGCTTGGCGTACGCGTTAGAGATCCCGTCCGGGTGACCGCGGGCGATGAAACGGCAACATAGCGCCGGGAATCATGCGGGTGTCTTGTACGCTGAAATGCTGTTTGACCGTGAGTTACCCTTTCGCCGTGCAAACGCATCCGGTTGTCCACGCGTTGTCCGGATCGGTTGCAAGTGCTTTCTCCGTTTCTCCAGAAACGCTCCGCGTGCAATTTGCTGCTGGCGACGCAGCCGTCACAACCTCCGAGTCTTGTCTTCGGGTCGGAACCGCTTTCGGCTCCACCGCTCATGTCTGGAAATGCGAATAAAAACAAGCGCGTAGGGTAAATGAGAAAAATGGCATAAGCATTTGAAAACTTGATGGTAGGGAGGGTTGGAGGCGGCTTCGTAAACTGTGTATCAGACAACAACCTCTGTAGCAGAGGTTGCCGATACAACGTTTATTCAAGCAACTTGCCTCGCGCAGTGTCGACGCTGCGGGCCGATGGGTGTTGGTCTCATCGTGTTCCGCCGACCCTGCGCCGCAGCGCCTCAACGAGGGCCTCCCATGTCTCAATCCATCAATCTGGTTGTCGTCAGCGGCAGTCCTTATCGTCCTTCGCGCACCGGGACTTTGCTCGCCGCGCTGGGTGATTCTTTGGCCGGTGCACTTTCCGTGCGTACGCGTGTCATCGAAGTCGCCGACCTGGTGTCCGACATCGGCACGGCGCTGTCGCGCGACCAGCTATCCCCGCAGGCTGACAACGCATTGCGCGCAATCGAGCAAGCCGACGTGCTGCTGGTCGGCGCGCCGGTCTTTCGCGGCTCCGTCCCGGGACTCTTCAAGCATCTATTCGATCTTGTCGCGGTCGACGCGCTCATCGGCAAGCCGGTGCTGCTGGCGGCAACGGGCGGAAGCGCGAGGCATGCACTCGTGATCGATCATCAATTGCGCCCCCTGTTCAGTTTCTTCCAGTCGCTCGTGTTGCCCACTGGCGTCTACGCATGCACGGATGACTTCACCGACTACCAGATCACGGACCCGGCGCTGAAAGCGCGCATTGCGCTGGTGGTCGGGCAGGCGTTGCCCATCATCGCGGGGCTCTTTCCGCAGGCGAGTCTCGGGGCGCCCGAGAGTCTCGCTGCCTGACGCGTTCGGTCGATCCCATCATGTTAGCGAATACTGAATCCTTTTCCACGACCGCTTCGCAGTCAGTGCAGGAGTTGACGCAGCTTCTTGCGGCAAGCGCAATCGAGCGCGACGAACAGGGTGGAACGCCCAAAGCCGAGCGCGAAGCGATTCGCCGCAGCGGCCTGCTCGCACTCTCGATTCCCACGCAGTACGGTGGTCAGGGCGCAGACTGGGCGGCGACACTGGACGTCGTGAGGACGTTCGCGCGCGTCGATAGCTCGATTGCCCACGTGTTCGGGTTTCATCACTTGTTGCTCGCGACCGTGCGCCTCTTTGGCCGGCCGGAGCAGTGGGAGCGCTGGTTCGAGCAGACCGCCCGGAAGAACTGGTTCTGGGGCAACGCGCTCAATCCGCTCGATACACGCACCGTCGTCCAGCGGTTCGATGACTGGTACGAATTCTCGGGGAAGAAGAGCTTTTGCTCCGGCGCCATCGATTCGGAAATGCTCGTGGCCTCGGGCCTCGACGCACAGAGCCACAAGCTGCTGATCGGCGCGATTCCGACGTCGCGTTCGGGCATTACGCTTCACCACGACTGGAACAGTTTTGGACAGCGCCAGACGGACAGTGGCAGCGCGTTGTTCGAAAGGGTGCGAGTGGAGGAAAGCGAGCTTCTGCTCGAACCCGGGCCGTTGAGCACGCCTTTTGCCTGTCTCCGTCCGTTGCTCGCGCAACTGATTTTCGCGCACCTGTTCCTCGGTATCGGCGAGGGGGTGTTTGCCGAGATGAAACACTACACGCGGCACGAATCTCGCCCGTGGTTCCGGTCGCCCGCGCACGAGGCGGGCAAGGACCCGCATACGCTGCGGCACTACGGTGAAGCGTGGGTCGGGCTGGAGAGCGTCCGGTTGCTGGTGGAACAGGCCGTACGGTTGTTTGACGAGGCATGGTCGCGCGGTGACGCCCTCGATGCGAACGCGCGCGGCCGGGTAGCGGTCGCGGTTGCGACGGCGAAGGTCGCCGCGACCCGCGTCGGGCTCGATCTGAGCAGCGGGCTGTTCGAGGTTGCAGGGGCGCGCGCCACGCATGGCGCGCTACGGCTCGACCGGTTCTGGCGCAATCTGCGCACGCAGACGTTGCACGACCCGGTCGACTACAAGCTGCAAGAACTGGGCGACTGGGCCGTCAACGACGAGATCCCTGCACCTTCCTTCTATTCCTGAGTGGGCGCAATGCAAATCCTGTCGCATTGGCCGGGGGAGCCGGAAAGCAAGTCCGCACTGGTGGACTGGATCTTCGAGGACCCGCGCTCGAAAGCATTGCTGGCCGAAATCGAGCAGGTCGCGCCAAGTGAGGCGAGCGTATTGATCAGCGGCGAACCGGGTACAGGAAAAGAGCTGGTCGCGCGTTACATTCATAGCCGCAGTCTGCGTCGGCACGGCCCCTTCCTGACCGTGAGCTGCGGAGCATTTTCCGAAGCGCTGGTGGACGCCGAGTTATTCGGCCATGAAAGCGGCGCCTTCGCGGGCGCGTTCGGCACGCAGAGCGGGCGCTTCGAACAGGCGGACGGCGGCACGCTGTTTCTGGACGAGATCGACGACTTGCCGATGCTTGTGCAGACGAAGCTGCTGCGGGCGCTAAAAGACCGCGAGGTGATTCGTCACGGCGGTAGCAAGGGCATTCCCGTCGACGTTCGCATGCTGGCTTCCACTACGGCCAGGTTCGAGGAGCGTATCGCCGCGGGCCAGTTCCGGGCGGATCTCTACTATCGGCTCAATGTCGTCAACATGGAGGTCTTGCCCTTGAGCGAGCGGCGCGGCGATATCGTGCCGCTCGCGCGTTACTTCATCAAGGAATACAGCCGGCAGCTCAATTACTCGGGCGCGTCGCTTACACAAGACGCCGAACGCGTGTTGACCGATTTTGCGTGGCGCGGCAACGTTCGCGAACTCGAGAACGTCGTGCATCGCACATTGCTGATGTCGAACGGCGGCGAAATCGGCGCCGATGACCTGCGCTTCCCGGCGCGCCACAGCGGCACGCGTGCCGGGCACGCGCCGGGCGCCGCGCCCGAAGTCAGCTCACCCGCGCCCGCAACGCCGGCCTCGGGGCTCGACGCGCTGCGCGCGGCAGTGCGCCGGCTCTGCGACGAGGGCACCGGAAACCTTCATCAGGTGATCGAAGAGGCCGTGTTCAGCGAGGTGTTCCGTTATGGCCACCATAGCCAGAGCGAAGCCGCGCGTTTGCTGGGAATCAGCCGCAACGTGGTCCGGGCCCGTCTCGTACGATCCGGCGACATTGGCGAACCGCGGCGCGTCGCGCCTCAGTCAGAACCGGCATTGAAGAAGAGCGATGCATGAACCTCGAGATGTTCTGGTTCCTGCCAGCGCCCGGCGCGACACGCTATCCGGGGACGGCGCGTAGCCGCACAACACCTATCCAGGGAAACAGATTATGAGCCAACCTGCCAAAGCAGGACCGACGTTGTCGCACACCGGCCATCGCGTCATCGACATGCGTTGCCGGCCGGCGTATCTCCATGATTTTTTCGGCGCCACACCGGGCAGAGTGGAGAACGAGACTGCCCGATGGCTCAATTCCCGCGTGGGAACGCGCGGTGATCTGGAGCATTACGCGGCGTCGCGTACGCCCGAAGGCTTTCTGCAGCAGGTACGGGCCGCGGGCCTGGCGCACGCGGTGGTGGTTGGCCGCCACACGCCGGCTCAGCATCTGCCGAATGACCGGATTCACGAAATCGTGCATGGGCATGAGGAGCTGATCGGTATCGGATCGGTCGATCCTGTGTTGCAAGGCGAAACGCAGGCGCTCGAGGAGGTCGAACGCGCGGTCCGGATACTCGGGCTCGCGGGCATCGACATCGAGCCGGGCTTTGGCGAACCGGCGCGCTTTGCCGACGATCATGCATATTTCCCGATCTACGAACGGTGCAGCGAACTCGGCGTGCCGGTCTTTCTGATGACCGGGCCCACCACGCCCGACCCGCGCTTCAACGATCCAGGCCCCGTCGCGGCGGTGGCTCGCGCATTTCCACAACTTCGCATCGTGTGCTACCACGGATTCTGGCCCAACGTGCAGCAGGCGCTCGGATTGGCATTTCGCTATCCGAATGTTTTCCTCGTGCCGGACATGTACCTTTTCGTGGCGGGCAGCACGGCGTACGTGGAAGCGGCCAATGGCTTCCTGGGCGATCAGTTGCTGTTTGGATCGTCCTACCCATTCCGGCCGATTGACCAAAGCATTGAGGATTTTCTCGCAATCGGCTTTCGCGAAGATCGGCTCGAACGACTGCTCTATACGAATGCGTCGCAGCTACTGAAGGCTGGCTGAATCGATGTCGTTTGAGTGCTGAATAGCATACAAGAATTTGTTGCTTTGCTATCTCGTACTCCTGATTTATTAAAGAATCATCCAGGCCGGATTGTCGATCCGGCCGCTTTATCTAGGCTTGAAGAAAAATGACTACGGACACTCTCGAACCCACTCTGAAGGCGCAGGAACACAAGACGGTTCCGGTCATTGGTTCCGACGCTGAGGCGCTCGCCGTTGCGCGTGAGGTCGCCATCAAGCTCAAGGAGAATGCGGCATTGCGCGATCGCGATCGCAAGCTTCCGCACGACGAAATCGAACTCTTTTCCTCGACAGGACTCTGGGCGATTACGGCGCCAAAGGAATACGGCGGCGCCGAAGTATCGAACGTCACGCTCGCGCAGGTGATTGCGATCATTTCCGAAGCCGATCCTTCGATCGGACAGATTCCGCAAAATCACTTCTGCCTGATCGAAGACATCCGTCTCGAAGGCAGCGAAGCCCAAAAACGCTTCTTCTTCGACCTGGTGCTCAAGGGGACACGCTACGGCAACGCGTTTTCCGAGGCTGGCGGCAAAAACGTGCTCGATATCCAGACGAGAGTTCGCCGCGACGGAGACGACTACGTACTGAACGGCCGCAAGTTTTATTCGACCGGCACGATCTTCGCGCACTGGATTCCGGTGCTCGCGCTCGACGAGCAGGACCAGGCGGTGCTGGTTTTCGTGAAGCAGGGAGCCCAGGGCCTCACCGTCGTGGACGACTGGAGCGGTTTTGGTCAGCGCACGACGGCAAGCGGCACCGTGATCGCGGAGAACGTGCGTGTCAGCCCGTTCGAGATCTTCCATACGCAGCGCTCCTACGATCGTCCGACGCTGGCCGGACCGTTCGCCCAGATCACGACGGCCGCGATCGATCTCGGCATTGCACGCGCCGCGCTCCAGGACACGATCGAGTTCGTCCAGCAACATGCGCGCCCGTGGATCGACAGCGGTGTCGAGCGCGCGTCGCAGGATCCGCTGACGGTCGCGCAGATCGGCGACATCGTCTGGCGGGTGCATGCCGCCGAAGCGTTGCTCGAACGCTCGGGGCGCTTCGTCGATATCGCGAAGCGCGATCCCAACGAGGAAACGGTCGCGCAGGCGGCCATAGCAGTAGGTGAAGCGAAGATCGCGACAACCGAGGTGTCGCTGCTCGCCGCGAGCAAGTTGTTCGAACTCGGTGGCAGCAAATCCACGCTGGCCAAATACAACTTCGACCGCCACTGGCGCAACGCGCGCGTGCATACGCTCCACGACCCGGTGCGCTGGAAGTATCACGCGATCGGCAACTACTACCTCAATGACATCAGGCCTGCACGTCACTCCTGGAATTGAAGCGGATGAGCAAGGAAATCAGGCTCAACGCCTTTACGATCAATAGTCCGGGCCATCTTTCCGCAGGCCTGTGGCGACACCCTGAAGACCAGTCGCACCGTTACACGGACTTGCGTTACTGGGTCGAACTGGCGAGCACGCTCGAACGCGGCCTGTTCGACGGGGTGTTCATCGCCGACGTGCTCGGTGTGTACGACGTGTATGGCCGAAGCCCCGACGCGGCCCTGCTCAACGCGGCCCAGGTGCCGATCAACGATCCGCTGCAACTGGTTTCGGCCATGGCGGCGGCCACGCGCCATCTGGGTTTCGGTGTGACCGCGTCGGTATCGTTCGAGCATCCCTATCCGTTCGCACGCCGTATGTCAACCGCCGACCACCTGAGCGGAGGGCGCATCGGCTGGAACATCGTGACCTCCTATCTGGAAAGCGGCGCGCGCAATCTGGGGCAGGCGGCGCAGTTGACACATAACAACCGCTACGAGCTGGCGGACGAATACCTGGAGGTTTGCTACAAGCTCTGGGAAGGGAGCTGGGAACGCGGTGCCGTGAAGCGGGATGCTGAGCGCAGCATGTATGTGGATCCCCGGCAGGTTCACGAGATCGGACACGAGGGCAAGTTCTTCACGGTGCCCGGTTTCCATCTGAGCGAGCCTTCCCCGCAGCGCACGCCGGTGCTCTTTCAAGCGGGCGCGTCCGCGCGCGGCAAGCAATTTGCCGCGCGTCACGGCGAATGTATCTTCGTCGCAGCGCCAACGCGCGCCATCCTGCGCAGTCAGGTGGCGTCGCTGCGGGCGGAAACCGTGCGACAGGGCCGTCGCGCAGACGACATTCTGGTTTTCAACCAGATCACGGTGGTGCTCGCGCCGACCGATGGCGAGGCGCGCGCGAAGTTCGACGACTATCGGCGCCATATCAGCCGGGACGGCTCACTGACTCTGATGTCGGGGTGGACGGGCATCGACCTGAGCGGCTTCGATCCTGAACAGACGCTGGAGCACGTAGAGAGCAATGCGATCCAGTCTGCCGTGGAGGCGTTCACCACCGCAGACCCCGGGCGGACATGGACCGTCAACGAGATCGCCGACTACTGCGGGATTGGCGGCGACGGGCCCGTTATCGGCTCGCCCGCCACGGTGGCGGACGCTTTGCAGGCGTGGATCGAGGAGACCGATGCCGATGGCTTCAACATCGCGGCCGTCGTCAATCCTGGCAGCTTCACCGACATCACCGACCTGCTGGTTCCCGAACTGCAGAGACGAGGCGTGTACAAGCGCGCCTACCGCGAAGGGACGTTGCGCGAGAAGCTGTTTGGCCGCGAGGCTGGGCTAGCGGAAAGCCACTACGGCTCACGATTCCGTATCTGAAACCACACTCATTATCGTTCGTACAGGGAGCCTACCCATGACTTTTGAAGCGATCAACGCGCCGGCAACGCAACTGCCGGCCGACGGGCCACACACTGCCGGACTGCGGCGCAACTACCTGAATCTGCCCGAACTGATCGCGCAGTCTATCGGCCTCGTGGGGGTATCGGGCGGCATCGGCGTGCTGATTCCCGCTGTCTACACCACCGCCGGGAACGGCACCTGGCTTGCCTACCTGTTCGCCATCGTGGCTTTGCTGTTCTCCTCGTGGAGCATCTCGATCTTTGCGCGCGATTCCGCCTCGCCGGGTTCGTTGTATTCCTATGTGTCAGTTGGCATCGGTCCAATCTGGGGGGCGATTTGCGGATGGTCGCTGCTGATCGCGTATGCGGTTGCGGCAGCGGGCATCCTGCAAGGCACCATCAGCGCGTTCCTCGTGCTGGGTCGTGAGGTGGGCCTGCTTGGCAGCACGACCGCGCTCGCCACGACACTCGGTCTCACCGTCGTTACCGCATTCGCCGCGTGGTACATCACGTTTCGTGACATCCGACTGTCAACACGCTTTACGCTGCTGGTCGAGCTCGCAACGCTCGTGTTGATCGCGGGCGTCGTGATCGGCACGATCGCCATCAGCCACCATCCCGTGGATCAGGCTCAGGTCACGCTGCAAGGTGTGAAACCGGCTCAATTGCAGCTCGGCATGGTGCTGGCGTTTTTCAGCTTCACCGGATTCGAGAGCGCGACCGTGCTTGGCGCAGAGGCGAAGAACCCGTTCAAGGCGATTCCGCGCGCGGTGCTCATCAGTGTGGTCGGGCCGGCGATTTTCTTCGTGGTGGGCGCATACGGACTCGTCAGCGCGTTCCAGGGGCAGACACCGGCGCTCGATCACGTCGACGGTCCGCTGGCGGTGCTCGCGCACAGGCTCGGCGCAGGCTGGATCGGCGTGCTGATCGATGCCGGCGTGGCGCTGAGCTTTTTCGCCGCGTTCTTCTCGTCGATCAATGCGGCGGCACGCATCATCTATACGTTTGGCCGTCAGGGCGTGTTGCACAAGGTAACGGGGCGCGCGCATCAGACCAACGCCACGCCGCATATCGCGGTCGCGCTCGTTGCGCTGCTGTCGCTGGCGACGGCGCTGGTGTTTACGGCTCACGGCACCGCGCTGCTGGATTCGTATGGCTATCTGAGCTCGATTGCGACCTACGGGTGGTTGCTCGCCTATGTGCTGGTCGCCATCGGCGCTCCCTTGCATCTGCGTCGTCGGGGCAAGCTGAAGGCCGTGCACGTGCTCATCAGCATCGTCGCGGTGGTGCTGCTGGCGATTCCGCTCGCAGGCAGCGTGTACCCGGTGCCGGATGGCGTCTATGCGTCGCTTCCCTACGTGTTTCTCGCTCTGCTGGCCCTTGGGCTTGCCTGGTTCCTCGTGTTGCGCGCCCGTTATCCCGGGCGTTTGAGTGAGCTGGAAGACGACCTGCTGACGAAGTAAGGTTGCCGATCGACTTGGCCGGCGGCGTTGGGGTGCTTGCCAACGCCGGCCACGCCGCTCGGTTTCGCTATTACTGCATGCCGAACCACCGATAGAGACGCCGCGCGGCAGCGTCAAGCAAGAAGCCCAGCGCGCCGATCACGAGCACCACGGCCATCAGCTCCGAATAGGCGAGCCGATCGCGTGTATCGAGAATCAGATACCCGAGGCCCGAACTCACGCCCAGCATTTCGGCGGGGACGAGCACGATCCACAGCACGCCGATGGCGACGCGCACGCCGGTCAGTACATTGGCCGCGATGCCCGGCACGTAGATGTGCCAGAGCATTTCGGCGCGCGTTGCCGCGAGACTTTCACCGAGCTGCACCCAGCGCGCATCGATTTGCTGGACACCGGAAGCGGTGGCCATGACGATCGGCCATACCGCAGCGAAGGCGAGCAGAAAGTACACCGGAGGATCGCCCACACCGAGCGACATGACCGCGATCGGCATCCATGAGAGCGGCGAGATCATGCGCAGGAACTGCAGCGCGGGCGAAAGCGCCGTTTCGAGCGTCCTGACCCGGCCAATCAGAAAGCCGAGAGGCGCGCCGATCGCCAGCGCGAAGGCAAGGCCCACGCCAATGCGGCGCAGGCTCGCACCGATGTGCGTGAGCAGGCGGTCTTCGGTGACGAGTGCGGGCAGCGTCTGCACGGCGGCAATCGGCCCGAACTGGGCGGCGAGCGGATTGTGGCGCGCGAGCGCCGCGACGCCGAGCCACCAAAGCACGAGAATGGCCGCCAGGCCCGCAACGCCAAGCAATACGCTCGCGAGACGGCGCCGACCGCGCACGCCCTCCACGGGCTCGTTCGGCTCGCGGGTGCGGCCCGCTGAGCGGGCTGAGGCGGGCAGGCTAGACAACGATGGTCTCCGAGCGTGCGTAGGTTTCCGGCAATCCGAAGACCTTCATGCCGCCGACGCTCTGGATGCTCTTCTTCACGAAGCGGTCGTCCACGAGATCGCGCGCCACGAACGCCGGGTCAAGCGCGTTGAGGAATTTGCCGTCGCCTTCGACCTGCGTCGCCTTTAAACGGCGCACGAGCTCCTCCGAATAGGCGGGATACGGATACGGCTGAAAGTCGATGCGCCTTTCGTGCCAGTCCGCGTGAATGACCGCGCGGTCGGCGAGGTAACGCGCGTCGTCGGCTGGCGAGGGCGCCAGCACACTTTGCAGGAGGCCGGGGGCATGCGGCGTGTAGTGATTCGCGCCGCTCTTCGAGAGCAGTTGCGCCGCTTCCTCCGGATGGGCGCGCGTCCACACCTGGGCCTGCACGATTGCATCGACCACCTTTTGCGACCATGCGGGTCGTTCGTTCAGGTCGCGCTCATGCATGAACACAACACAGCACGCGTGATCGCGCCACACGTCGCCGGTAAAGCGCAGGATCCTGCCGACCTTGAGCGCCTCCGCCGCCGCATTGAACGGCTCCGCGACGATGAACCCGGCGATCTGCCGCGCGGCCAGTGCGGGTGGCATGTCCGATGGCGCCATCACGACAAGACGCACCTCGTTTGCCTTGAGTGCACCGTCCCTGGCGAGCACCGGTACAAGTCCCTGCGCGCGCAGCATGTCCTGAAGGACGACGTTATGGATCGAATACCAGAAAGGCACGGCCACCGTTTTGCCGCCAAGGTCGGTAAGCTTGTCGATCTCGGGGGTGACCGTGAGCGCCGAGCCGTTCACGTGGTTCCAGGCCACCACCTTTGCGGGGGCGTGGCTGCCGTAGCGCGCCCAGATCGCCATCGGCGAGAGAAGATGGACGACGTTGACCTGCCCCGAGAGAAAGGCTTCGACGAGTTGCGCCCAACTGCGCAGCAGCGTCGGCTTTTCGACCTGAAGGCCTGCCCGCGCGAAATAGCCGTTGTTGTGGGCGACCAGCAGCGGGGCGGCGTCGGTGATCGGCAGATAGCCGATGCGCAGCGGCGCGTCCGCCTCGGTTGCCGCACGCGCGTTGAGCGCGCCGAGCAGCGGCGCCGCGCCCGCTACGGTAAACAGGGAGGCGAGCTTGAGCCACTCGCGGCGGGTCATGGGAAGCTGGCACATGCGATGGGTGTCCTCGTCGGTAGGGCCGGGGTTCAGGGTGTTGGCGCGAGCGTGCGCGCCATCGATTCGTGCAGCGCCGTGACGAGGCGTACGCGCAGCGCGCCGAGCGCTTGCACTTGTCGCTCGCGTGGCCGGGGAACCTCGATCGCGAGATTGAGCGCGATGCCGCCGCGTCCGAGCACGACGACCCGGTCGGAAACGAGCAACGCCTCGTCGATGTCGTGCGTGACGAGCAACGTGGCGGCCTGCGTGTCGCGCACCACCTGCACGAGCAGGCGTTGCATCTCGGCGCGCGTGACCTCGTCGAGCGCACCGAACGGCTCGTCGAGCAATAGCGTGCGCGGTTCGCGAGCCAGCGCGCGAGCCAGCGCCGCGCGCTGTGCCATGCCGCCGGAGAGCGCACGTGGCGCGAAATGGGCGGCGTGCGTGAGGCCCACGGCTCGCAGTGCGGCGTCGACACGCGCCTCTCGCACGCTGCGCGTGAGCTTGGGCTGACGGCGAAAGCCAAGTCCAAACGCGACGTTGCGTTCGACAGAGAGCCAGGGCAGCAGGCACGGGTCCTGGAATGCGAGCGCCACGTCCGGGCGCGTGCCGGTGAGCCGTGCGCCGTCCACATGCACTTCGCCTGCAACAGGCTCGATCAGCCCCGCGGCGATGCGCAGGAGCGTAGACTTGCCCGCGCCGCTCGCGCCGAGAATCGACACCAGTTCGCCTGGCCACACGGCGAGATCGACGCCGTCGAGCACGTTGCGCTGCTGCCAGCCCATGCGGATGCCACGCAGTACGATGCGCGGCGCGGACGAGCCGTTCTGGCGGGTGAACGCCTCGCCGTTGCGTGCCGTGGCCACGTCGTTCATGCGGCCTCGCTGCGACGGTGCTCGGCGAGCTGGTTCTTCAATTGCACGAGCGTTGGCGTGACGATTGGCACGAACGAGGCTTCGCGGTTGCGTCGCGCGGTGTCGTTGGCGGCAGGCCAGGTGTCGTGCGAGCGCAGATAGCCACGACCACCCGCCGCCTGCACGTCGAGTTGCGCCGCCGCCGCGACGATTTCCGCGAGGCCGATTCGCACTTCGAACTGTGCAGCGGGCCGCGCAATGAAGGCTCCGCTCGCCACACCTTCATAGAGGCGCGCGGTCAGCGCATCCAGTTCACGACGCAGCGCGGCGGCGGCGTCCGCGAGCGCGGCACGCACGGCGGGACCGCTCGCCTCCACGGCGTGGAGCGAGCGGCGCGCAAGCCCGATCGACATGCCGCATTGCAGGCCGAGAAACGCGGGCCGCGCGCGCACAAGAAATGCGCGCGCATCGGCGGCGATCATCCAGCTGGCGTCGATCTCGGTGCCGGCAAGCGTGAGTGCGGCCGTGTTGCTGCCGCGTAGGGCGATCAGATCAAGGTCCTCGCTGCGCTTCACGCCGGGCGCATCGTGCGGCACGGCGAAGATCGCGGGTGGCGTGTTGTCCGGGCGGTCGAACGCGGCGGCCACCACAAAGCCTTGCGGACGCAGATTCGTGATCCACGGCAGGGCGCCGTCGAGCCTGAAACGCGTCGCCCCGGCATCGAGCGGCGCAGCATGCATCTGTAGCGGCTCGAGCGCCGAAAGATACTTCATGGCGTTGGAGAGTCCGCTCGCGCCCGCCTGCTCGCCGGCAAGCAGCGCCGACAGGCAGCGCTCGCGCAAGCCACCGTTCTCGCTCTGTAGCAGATACTCGATGAACGTGCGCTGGCCCCAGAACACAAACGCGCTGGCAAGTGAATGACGGGCAACCGCTGCGATTGCCTCGATCGCGTTGACGGTCGTGCCGCCCGAGCCGCCGGATTCGCGCTCCACGCCGATGCGGAAGAGTCCCGCTTGCGCGAGCTGCGGCACGACTTCACTTGCGTGCTCCGCACCGGTGTCAAGCGCTTGTGCGTGCGCGTCGAGCCAGGACACGAGGTCCGGCGGCAACGCCTGCGCCTGCAGGGTCGTCATGCCGCGCGCGCGCCCGCTTCCCAGCGGTATGCGGCCAATTGAGGATTCAGCTCGTTTTGCGCGAGATTGTTCGCGAAGTTGCACAGCGTCGCGAGGCTCACGCCCAGCACGACTTCGAGCGCGTTGGCCTGCGCGAAACCGGCGGCGCGAAACGCGGCGAGGGCGGAATCAGACACGGCGCCGCGCTTGGCGATCACTTCGCGCGCCAATGCAGCGACAGCATCGATACGCACATCGCCGCTGGCGCGCCCTTCGCGCAGCGCATTGACGACTGCCTCGGGCAGTTGTGCTTTCTTGAGCGCCACGGCAGTGTGACCCGCCACGCAGAAACCGCAGCCGTGGATCGCCGCGGCGGTGATCTGCACGGCTTCACGTTCGGCGAGCGTGAGTCCGCTGCGCGCGTTGATTTCGCCAACGCTCAGGTACGCTTCGAGCGCGGTGGGGGCATTCGCAAGCGACGCGACGAGATTGGGCAGGAAGCCGTTCGCCGCCTGCGATCGTTCCAGGAACGGGCGGCTCGCTTCAGGCGCACTTTCGACGGTATGCAGCGGCAGACGGCTCATGGCGGTTCCTCACAAAATCAAAAAGATGCATCGATTATGGTGAGGCGCACCGCTAGCCGGCAATGCGAGCCCGTCTGCCATTCATGCGGATTTGTCTCACGCCGCGTTCAATGGAGCGCACCATGCGCGGCCGGCTCGGCATTCTTGCCCGAAATACGGCGCCACGCGCCGGGCTGTACCCCGGTCACGCGCTTGAAGGCCTGCGCGAAGGCCGATTCGGACTGATAGCCGACCTGCTCGGCGGCCTCGGGCGTGCTCACGCCAGTGCTCAACATCGATGCCGCGCGCTTCATGCGCACGAGCGTCACGAATTGTGCGGGCGGTTGCCCCGAGAGTTCGGCAAACAGCTTGCAGAATCGCGCGCGCGACATGTGACTGAATTCCGCCATGCTTGCCGTGGTCCAGCGCTTGCCGGGTTCCGCGACGATGGCGGCGACGAGCGGCGCGAGCGCGGGGCGGCGCATCAGCGCCCAGAAACAGGGCGCCAGTTCTTCATTACCGTCGAGCGAGCGCAACGTGTAGACGAAAAGCAGCCCGGTCAGACGCGCAATGAGCGGCGAGGGCGCTTGCGGATCGTGCAGCGCCTCGGCGCGAATCAGCTCGAAGATCTGGCGCGCGCCATGCTGCGCGGGCTGATCGTGACGCGCAATTACGTGGTCGGGCAGCAGACCGAGCATCAGATCGTCGAGTCCCGATTTGAACTCGAAGAATCCACATGCGAGGCCGAGGCTGCCGGGCGCTTCGCGACCGCTCGTATCGAGCGGCGTCATCGTGCCCTCGCGCGCGCTTTCGCGCCCGCGCTCGGGCGGCAAAGGGTCAGGTGAAAGGCAATGCGGTTGGTCGGCGAGCAGGAAAACGGCGTCGCCGGCACTGAGTGCCACGCTGCGCGCCGCTCGCCCGGGCCGCGCGGGGAGATGAAGCCAGCACTCTCCGTGCAGAACGACATGGAAGCTTGCGCGGCGATGCCCGCTCGTCGAGGCCTGCCAGTTGCCGCAATATTGGCCGACATGAAAGAGCGTGCTCTTTAGCTCGAGGTCATCGAGCAGCCACGCGGAGAATGCATCGACTTGGGATGGCATACATTACACAATGCTGGGAAGGTGCTCGTACGATGGGCACGGCCCCTCACCATAGTCCGTTCTGGTGACGATGCAACGAAGATATTGTCAGATGCTTATCTCGGCGCGCCATAGTTTCCGCAAGCCTTTGCGACAACGGATTTGAGAAAAGGGCAACACTGCACCAATCTTTCTTTTCGCCTTTCCCGCACGCGTTCGCCGGGTTACTTTCCTCCTTTTAGCGCGGAGTTCACGCAATGCGAACGTTCGACCGGCACGGGCTCGTCGATGTGCCCCGTTATCCGGATCACGGCTATGCGCTGCTGGCCGACCGCATCAAAGGCTTGCTGGGCACATCTGCCGATGTTGTGTTCGTTCAGGCCGAGGCGGTGCTCGCGCTTGAAGCCGTTGCCGCAAGTATCGCGAGGCACGGTGTCGTAGCCGTCAACGTCGTGACGAGTGCCTATGGAAGGTGGTTTGGCCACTGGTTGCGGCGGGGCGGGGCGACCGTCCACGATGTGGCGGTGGCAATGGGACAACCCGTCGATTCATCCGCCGTCGCGAGCTGTCTCGAGATGCTGGAACATGTCGATATCGTAGCGGCCGTTCACGCGGAATCGTCCAACGGCGCATTGAATCCGCTCGCGGAGCTGGCGGCGCTCGCAAAATCGCGCAATGCTCTTTTCGCTGTCGACGCCGTTGCGTCAATCGGTGGGCATGTCATCGACGTGGATAGAATCGGGATCGATATCGCGGTAATTGGTCCGCAAAAGGCGCTTGCCGGTCCCGCTGGTGTGTCGGCGGTTGTACTCGGTCAGCGCGCCTGGGACCACATCGCCGCGCTGCCCGACTTTGCGCCTTCGAGCCTGTCCTTGGCGGCGCTCAAGCGAGACTGGCTGGACTGTGGAAGGCCCGCTTTGCCGGGAACGCCGTCGGCGCTGGAATTCTGGGCTCTCGAAGCGGCGATCGACCGTATCGAAGCCGAGGGAATGGAGCGCGTGATCGAGCGCCATCAGCAGGCTTCGCGCGCGACCCGGTCGGCACTGCGGGCGCTCGGCGTATCGCCGTGGATCGCGCGCGATGACGCCGCTTCGGCGCTTGTCACGTCGGCCTCGGTGCCGCGGGGCGTCGACGGACCGGATCTGATCGCGCAAGCTTCGCGTTATGGCGCCGAACTCGCGCCCGGGATCGGCGATGTCGCCGGGCACATCGTGCGGCTCAATCACACGGGCCTGAACGCGAACGCGGCTTCGGTCCGCTCGAACGTCGTGGCTTTGGGGCGAGCGCTCGAGCAATTGCGTTTCTCTGTGGATCTTGATGCGGCCTTGAGGGCGGTTGCGAATGCATACGAACGCAGCACCGGTTCAAATGCCGGCGAATCAGTTCGATAACCTTGTCAATCGCAAGGCGAGGATCAGGGTTGCAAAATAGGGGGACCAGATTGAGTGTGCTTTACGACGACAGACCGGTCAGTTCGCTGGCGTCGGGCGGCACAGGGGCCGCGGACCGTGTGCTCAGATTTGCCTCTGCTTGAGTTTGTTTTGATGACGCAATTCTTACGATACGAAAATTATCCCAAAAGTTCCGTATCAGCCGCACTGCGAGCAAGACGAAGCCAGCGACGCTCCTTGCGGTGTTCGTGGTCGACACGGGAGACAAGCCACTGACCACCCTTGTTAAATTGTCCATAGCATAGGCGCGACCCCTCAACGAGTGCGTTTGTCTTTCATCTGCTCCGAGAGCCATGCGGCAAGCCGTTGCGCGCCCTCAGGCTGATCGGTGTCGAGGCGGCGGCACAGGTAATAGTGGCGGCCGTCGTCCAGTTCCTGGTCGAATAGCTTCACCAGGTCGCCCGATTCCAGTTCGCGCGCAATCAACGGCGCGCGTAGCAGCGCCGCGCCGAGGCTCGCGCGCGTGGCGCTCAACGTCAACTGACCATCTTCGAACAGCGGCCCGACGAGGCGCGCCACGTGCCGCACGCCCGCGCTTTGCAGCCAGTTGGCCCACGTGCTGCGGTCCTCGTCGTGCACGAGCGGCACCGACGCAAGATCGGCGGGCTTTCTGAACGGCCCGTAACGACGCCGGAACGGCACGCTGCACACCGGAACGACCGCGCCTGACATCAGGCGCTCGCTCGCGTAGCCGGGCCACTCGCCGGTACCGAAGCGGATCGACAGATCGGCTGCGTCGCTCCGATAGTTTCGATGGTTCGCGTACAGCACGGTGACGTCGACGTCGTCGTTCGCGGCGAGGAAGTCGTGCAGCCGCGGAATGAACCAACCCATGCCGAACAGCGGAATCAGGCTGATGGTGATCTGCCGGCGCGACGAGCGGTCACGCACGAACCCAGTTGCACTCCGCAGCACCGAGAATGCGGTGCTGATCGAACGATAGTAGTCGCGGCCCTCGTCCGTCAGGGCAAGCGCACGTCCTGCGCGCGCGGTTAGCGGCGTTTGCAGGAACGACTCCAGCAACTGCAACTGATGGCTCACCGCGGATGGCGTAATGTCGAGTTCGGCGGCTGCCGCTGTCACCGACGCGTGCCTCGCAAAGGCTTCAAAAGCGCGCAGCGCGCGCAGCGGCGGATCGTTGAATCGTTCGATATTTTTCATGTATCAAATTATATCGAAGTTTGCGGTGCCCTTCATTGATTCGCAAAACCCAGCCTGCATAGGGGTTAAAGGCACTATCGCCGCATTGAGGCATAAGCATCTGACGTTTCGCTATTTAGCCGGTTCGGAGCAACTGCTTAGTATTATTCATGTCTCTGATTGTTACGAATTCACGATACCCACCGCTTCCCACCTTCGGCCAACGTCATGAAAAACCGCCATTCCGCGCTATTCGCCGCGCTCACTCTCGCTTTCACGCTCGGCTCGAACGAGGCCGCCCACGCACAGAACGAGCACGTCGTGCTGATCGGTCTTGCCGGCCCGCTCACGGGTCCCTCGGCCCGCACCGGCAAGGACCTGCAGAACGGTGCACAACTCGCGCTCGATGACGCCAACAGCAAGCACCCGACCATCGACGGCAAATCGGTCGTCTACAAACTCGTTACCGCCGATGACCAGGCCGATCCGCGCACGGCAGTCACCGTGGCCCAGGACCTGGTGGACCGTCACGTGATCGGCGTGGTCGGTCACTGGAATACGGGCTGCAGCGTGCCGGCATCGAAGGTCTATCACGATGCCGGCATTCCTGAAATCGCACCGGTATCGACCGGACACCAGTACACCTTGCAGGGCTACAACAACACGTTCCGCATTATTGGGCACGACGACATTGGCGGCGCGTACACGGGGGCATACGCGGTGAACACGCTGAAGGCGAAGCGCATCGCCGTGATCGACGATCGCACAGCATTCGGCTCGGGGCTGGCGACGCAGTTCATCAAGGGTGTGCAGAACAACGGCGGCACGGTCGTCGATCATCAATATGTCGACGATAAGACCACTGATTTCAGCGGCGTGCTTACCGAGATCAAGTCGAAGAATCCGGATCTGATCTTTCTTGGTGGCGTTGACGTGGAAGCGGCGCCGCTCGTGCGCCGCATGCATCAACTACAGATTCACGCGACGCTGCTCGGCGCTGGCGGCTTCGTGAGTCCGACCTTCCTGAAACTGGCGGGCGCGGACGGCGACGGCGTGACCGCACTCGATCCTGGCCGCCCGCTGCGCGGTATGCCTGGCGGCGAGGCGTTCGACAAGCAATATGAGGCGCGTTATCACCAGCCGATCGAACTGTACGCGCCCTTCGCCTACGATGCAGCCGCAACGCTGATCGCCGCGACGCAACAGGCGAATTCTACCGATCCCGCCAAGCTCGTCATCGCGCTGCATTCAATCCATCGCGATGGCGTGACCGGTCTGATCTCGTTCGACGATCAAGGCAACCTGAACAACCCCGCCTATACGATCTATCAGGTGCACAAGGGCGCATGGGCGGTGGTCGACGTCATCGGCAACAGCCAGCAGACCGCGGCAAAGTGATCGGGAGAAGCACAATGGAAGGCAAGTCGCCGCAATCGCCACAAGCGCCGGAAGCGTTCGAAAATCAACTCGGGATTCTCGCTCGGCGCCGAATCGAAGCCGAGATCATCAAGCCGATCTACGAGATCCTGAAGCGCGACCTGGGTATCGAGCGGGCCCAGGCGGTGATCGGCGAGGCGGTGCGCGGCGCGGCCGTCGACGCCGGCCGACAGTTTGCCGCGCGCGAGCCGAATGGCGCCAGCGTCGAGTCTTTCGTTGCGTTGCAGGCGCTGTGGGAGAAGGATGATGCGCTATTCGTCGACGTGCTGCGCTCCGATCTCGAGCGCTATGACTATGACGTGAAGCGCTGCCGGTACGCAGAGATGTATCACGCGATGGGCCTGGGCGAGATCGGCCATCTGCTCAGTTGCGCGCGCGACAGCCATTTCATCGATGGCTATCTGCCGCGCCTGCATCTGACGCGCACGACCACGATCATGCAAGGCGGCAGTCACTGCGACTTCCGCTACGCGCTGCAGCACAATCAGACGGAAGAACATCGTGATGAATGAAGCAACCGGCACGCTCGTCGTGCCACGCGTCAACGGCACGCGACTTTGGGACTCGCTCGAGCGGATGGCGCGGATCGGCGCAACGCCCAAAGGCGGCGTGTGCCGCCTCGCGCTGACCGAGATCGACCGTGAATCGCGTGATCTGATTGTCGAATGGGCGCATGCTGCCGGATGCAGCGTGCGGGTTGACCGCATGGGCAATATTTTCGCGCGCCGCGCCGGCCGTCGTGCGGATGCGGCCCCCGTGCTCACTGGCTCGCATGCTGACTCGCAGCCCACCGGCGGACGCTACGACGGCATCTACGGCGTACTCGGCGCGCTCGAAGTGGTGCGCGCACTGAACGAAGCGCACGTCGTCACCGAGCATCCGGTCGATATCGTCGTGTGGACCAACGAGGAAGGCTCTCGCTTCGCGCCTGCGATGATCGGCTCGGGTGTGTTCACAGGCGCGTATTCGCTCGACTACGGCCTGTCGCGTGCGGATGCAGCGGGCGTGACGATCGGCGAGGCGCTCGCGCAGACCGGTTATGCGGGCGAGCAAGACGTCGGCGGCCACCCGGTGCATGCCGCGTACGAACTGCATATCGAGCAGGGTGCGATTCTCGAGCGCGGCGGTCACACGATCGGCGTCGTCACCGGGGGCCAGGGCCAGCGTTGGTACGAGGTGACGCTCGAGGGCACCGATGCGCATGCGGGCACCACGCCAATGGATCTGCGGCGCGACGCGCTGGCAGGCGCGGCTCGGTTGATCCTGTTCGTGGAATCGCTGGGACGCAGCCATGCGCCGCACGGGCGTGCGACCGTCGGCATGATCGAGGCGCGGCCGAATTCGCGCAATACGGTGCCAGGCGGATGCTTCTTTACGGTCGAGTTCCGTCATCCGGACACCGCGGCTCTGGAGCGGATGGACTCGGCGCTGCGCGACGAAGTGTCGAGCGTTTCAGAAAAGAGCGGATTGCAGGCGCGCGTCGAACAGATTTTCGACTACGCACCGGTGAATTTCGATGCTGGATGCGTCGGCGCGGTGCGGCGTGCTGCAGAGGCGCTCGGACTACCTCATGCAGACATCGTGTCGGGCGCTGGCCACGACGCATGCCATCTCGCGCGCATATTCCCCACCGGTATGATCTTCATTCCGTGCGTGGATGGCATCAGCCATAACGAAACCGAAGCGATTACGCCCGAATGGGCCGAGGCGGGCGCGAACGTACTGCTGCACGCGGTGTTGGAGAGCGCCGTCGCGACAGGTATCTGCGGATGAGCACGGCAAACACGATGCGCGCTCACCTGCAAGCCCGCTGCGAGTAGCGGCAAGGTAAGCACTTGTGCCCTGAAGCGTATAAGTGCTTGCCTTGTTCGCCCCCGATTGCGCTCGCGCGCATGCGTAGCCAGGCGGCGCCGGTCGCGCCCGGATGGTCGAGATAGCGGGAAACCGCCTCTCGCGCGTTGATGTCCGCATACCGGCCGCGCAATGCTGCAAGGTCGACCTCCCCCGGCAAGGTGGCGTAAGCAGCATGAGGCAGGCGTTTTCATGGCGACGACTTTGCTGCGTCCTTTGCGCGGGGGCGAATCGCATACCTGTCAGCCTGGTGCCTTTCTACCCGGAATGAACTTGGAAAACGACCCGGCTGGCTGGGCGGCAGGAAACGGCCACGCACTACCATCATCGTCGCACTCCTCAACACTCCACGATAACCGCCCGGGGCCAAACCGCCACTGATTGCTCCTGTCACGTTGGGGCCGCTCCCACCTGGCTTGAGCGGGCGCGACTGCTGGCACTGTGCATTGCGCTGCGGGGCACGCCCAGGATCCAGGCGCGATAGGTTTGGAGACCGAGGGGCGCTCGTTCACTCAAAACTTACTGTAGCGCGCCGCTACACCGCACACCCACCCGTTCGAGGAGTGTGCGGGTTACCCGCATAAGCGAGTGTTCGAACTTTGGCGGATGACAAGGCAATCTAGCGCAACGCCTTCACGGCCTATCTGACTCGCAGGGGAGGTGAGCCGATGTGGGCTACCGACCGTGCATCGAAGCGGTGCGTCGCGCTCGACGCGTCCTTCAATCCGGGGGATTCGCTATTAGGGACAAACGCAGAAGACGTTTCGCGACAACCCCTATGCGATTCATGCGAGGACTACGACAGGTCGCAACCCGGGATGTCCATTTGCGCTGCGTCCGGGGCGGCGAGCTGTCGGTCATGTCTGAACGAGTTCGCGAACCAGCTTGACGACTGCGCAGATAACGTCCAATGAGCAACGCGAGAATATTTATTCCGCTTCTTACGTTCTGAGCGATTCTTGGTTCCGTATCGCGGTTGTGTTTCCTATGCTGGCAGGCTCGACGAGTCTGCTGCATGCTACAACCGCCCCCGCTACTGCGAGGACCCCGCCGGACTCGCCTGCGCCGTGTGCTGCTCGATCGCCCGGAAAGTTCCGTTAGCTGGCCGCGGGAACCCGGCGAACGCAGCTGCTTTTGGAGACAGATTTCATCATGCCCGAGGAATATCGCTTCGATGTCTTTGGCCGGGCTATTGCCGTCGCACGCAAAGCTGAGGTGTGGACGGTCTTTGATATTGGCGAGGAAGGCAAACGTCGCCGAGCCGACATCCAGATCCCAGCCTTCATCGCTGCGGATGAATTGCTGCAATATCTCGACGACATCTTTCACGAAAGCGCGACCCCAGCGCGACCGTGTGTAAGGGTGCTTCCTGACGGGAGACGGGATCTGCCGCCCTCCGCGGAGTGAAGTAGTCGCCGCCATAACGTCCATTCGCCCACGCGCCACGGAGCATTACGCATGGTCAATCCGATTCGCAGCGAAATCGATCTCGAGGCGCAAGGCCTTCATGTTGGCTATCTGCGACTGCCGCATTCTGTTCATCGCTCGGCGTACGGCTGGATTCCGATACCAATCGGTTCCGTGCGCAACGGCGAAGGGCCCGTCGTGCTGCTCATGGCCGGCAATCACGGGGACGAGTACGAGGGACAGGTGCTCGTTTCGCAATTGCTGCGCGAAATCGACCCACAATGGGTACATGGACAACTCATTTTCCTGCCGATGGCCAACTTTCCAGCAGCCGAGGCTGGAACACGCACGTCGCCGCTAGACGGCGGCAACCTGAACCGCACGTTCCCGGGCAATCCACTAGGTACGCCGACCGAGATGATCGCCGACTACATCGAGAACACCTTGCTCGCGCGTGCGCAATATCTCGTGGATCTGCATTCAGGCGGTAGTTCGTTGCGCTATCACGGTGCGAATATGCTCGCGATCGAGCCGCGCGACGAAGAAGAAGGCCGGCAGTTGCGGGCACTCCTTGGCGCATTTGGCTTGCCGCGCGCCTTTCTTCACGCGCCCAATCCGCTCCATTCGGCGACGGCTGCACGCCGCCAGGGTGCCGTGTCGATCGTCACCGAGCTTGGTGGTGCCGGCGTCGTTCAGCGGGGCCTCCTGCACGAAGCGCGGCAAGGGCTGCTGCACCTGCTTGGCGCGATTGGCGTGCTGGCCGGGCCGCTCGTGCCGCCGCAACCGCCAGGCCAAACGCGGTTTTATCGCGTGGCTGCGCAGCACTATGTCTACGCGTATGAACGCGGCGTGTACGAGCCGCTCGTGGACCTCGGCGAACACGTGCACGCGGGGCAGCCTGCGGCGCGTATTCACTTTCCCGAAACGCCTCTGCGCGAGCCGCTGACGGTGGCGTTTGCGGCCTCGGGCGAGGTGGTGTGTCAACGGGCGGTTGCCTCGGTGCAGCGCGGCGATTGCCTCTTTCATCTGGCCGAGCCCGACGAGCCGTGAAGCGGAGAAGCGAGACGCACGGGTCTGTGCTGGACGAACGAAAATGCCTCACAGACGCGATTCATCTGGATAACGATATTCGAATTGCTTGGTTATATGGCGCATGCGGTGGGGGTAATCTGGCAGCCGGATCTGCCGTCCCACGGGAACGCCGCAACGATGACCTACCGCATTATCGATACCTCGCCGCTCGAAGCCGTTGCAAAGCCGCTGATCGACGGCCTGCAATGGGAATATGCAACACGCTACCGCGATCACCGCGCCGACAGCGAGGCTTCGGCCGCGCAGGAGCTGGCGCGTTATCCGGCCGCGCTGTTCGCGCCGCCCGAGGGTGCCTTCATCGTGCTCGTGCGCGACGGCGAGACCGTTGGCGGCGGGGCCTTCAAGCGCTACGACGCTCAGACAGCGGAGTTCAAGCGTGTCTGGACACGCGCCGACCAGCGCCGCCAGGGTCTTGCACGCCGCATCGTCGAAGAACTCGAGGCGCGCGCGTTGAGCCAGGGGTATCGCCGTGTTTATCTCACCACCGGCTTCAAGCAGCCGGAAGCCTGGGGCTTATACATTGATTCAGGCTACGTCCCCTTGTTCGATCGCTCGATTGCGCCAGAAGTCCACGTGCGTCTGCCCTTCGCCAAGGACCTGCGGAAGCCGTTTTCCACGGATGCGCTCGACGACCTGCGCCCGCGTGAACCGCTAGGCGAGCATCGTTGATTGCGCGGCGGGCGGCGGCCACGCTTCGTTCGACGCCGCGTGTGCTGACTGCTTCATGCCACTCTGATGACCGGACACGAATATGACCCAGCGTAATCTCACTTTCGGCATCATGCTGCATGGCCCCGGCGGCCACATGAACGCATGGAAGCACCCAAGTAATCCGGTGGATGCCAGTGTCAACCTCGACTTCATTACCGGAATTGCCCAGAAGGCCGAGGCCAACGGCCTGGCGTTCGCCTTCGTGGCAGATGGCCTCTACATCAACGAAAAGTCGATCCCCCATTTTCTGAACCGCTTCGAGCCGATCTCCATGCTTTCGGCGCTGGCGACTGCGACATCGAAGATCGGGCTCGCAGGCACGATCTCGACTTCATACAGCCATCCGTTCACGGTGGCGCGGCAACTCGCCTCGCTCGACCTCATCAGCGGCGGCCGCGCGGGCTGGAATGTGGTGACGTCCCCGCTGGAGGGCTCGGCGAAGAACTATGGCGGCGAGCACCCCAATCACGCGCTGCGCTACGAGATTGCCGACGAATACCTGGACGTCGTGCAGGGGCTCTGGGATAGTTGGGACGACGACGCATTCGTGCGCGAGCGCGAAACCGGGCGCTTTTTCGATCGCGAGAAACTTCACACGCTCGACCACAAGGGCCGCTTCTTCGAAGTGGCCGGGCCGCTCAACATTCAGCGCTCGCCGCAGGGCCAGCCCGTGATTTTTCAGGCCGGCTCGTCGGACGCCGGCATCGATCTCGCCGGCAAATACGCCGACGCCGTGTTCACACATTCGCCCTCGCTCGAAGAGACACGCGAGTTCGCCGGGCGCGTGCGCCGCAGCGCCGTGGCACACGGGCGCGCCCCGAGCGATGTGAAGATCTTTCCCGGTATCGGCCCAATCGTCGCCACGACGCACGACGAAGCCGAAGAGAAGTACCGCCTGATCCGCGACTTGCTGAGCGTCGACGAGGCGCTCGCCTACCTTGGCCGCTACTTCGATCATCACGACTTCACGCAATATCCGCTCGATGCGTCGTTTCCGGAGCTTGGCGACCTCGGCAAGAACAGCTTTCGCTCGACCACGGACCGCATCAAGGCCGACGCGCGCCGCAACGGCTCGACGCTGCGCGAAGTCGCGCTGGCCGTCGCCACGCCAAAGACGCATTTCCTCGGCACAGGCGAGCAGGTTGCCGACGAACTGATCCGATGGCTGGACGCCGGCGCCGCCGATGGCTTCATCCTCGGTTTTCCGGTGCAGGCGGAGGGCCTCGACGACTTTGTCAGACACGTGATTCCGGTGCTCGAAGCACGTGGCCGATACAGCCGGCGCCTGAGCGGGGAGACGCTGCGAGACCACCTTGGCTTGCCGCGACGGATTAGCCGTTACGCGCTCGCCTCGACGCGCTGACTCAACGGCGCGGCTGGCTCGATTCATGGATGGCAGCCGCGCGCGGACGAACACGACAACCCTTGGACATTTTCCCTTTCAAAAGCGGAGCGTAAGTACACCATGAGTCGAGACTTGCTGCTGTTGCTGCAACCTGGCTTTACCGACCCTGCCCATCCCGGCGAGCGTTTCATCTGTCCGCACGGCGCGCCAATAGAAGGATTGCTTGCGAGCGACCCCGAGCGCGTCGCGCGCATCGACGTAAAGCGGCTGCCGTTCGCGCGCCCGCGTGCGGTGGTGATCGAGGTGCTCGACGAGGCACATCAGGGGCTGCCCGTGCTCGTGCTCGGCGATGAGCATGCGGTTCCCGAAGACGTGCAAACGGTGAACGGCCGTCACTTCGTGACCGACACGAACCGGATTCTCGCGCTGCTTGCCGAACGGCACGGCTTTCCCAAGGTGCATTGAGCGGCGTTCGAACAACACAACATCATGCCACTTCGTCTTTTTGCCGCCATCCCCTCGCGCACGCGGCGCCACGCGCTGGCTCTCGCCATATCGCTTTGCAACGCCGCGGCGCTGCTCCTTTTGCCTCATGCGGCGCAAGCCACGCCCAAAGGGACACTGGTTTTCTGCAGTGAAGGCAGCCCGGCGGGATTCGACCCGGGGCAGCACACCACCAGCACCGATTTCGATGCGAGCACGAATACGGTCTACAACGAGCTGGTGCAGTTCCGCAACGGCACACTCGATCTCGAGCCCGCGCTCGCAATAAGCTGGGAGAGTTCAGCGGATCAACGCACCTACACGTTTCATTTGCGCCACGGTGTGAAATTTCAGACGACCTCGTGGTTTCATCCCACGCGG
The DNA here is from genome assembly GCF_040948855.1 of Paraburkholderia sp. BR10882. NCBI lineage: Bacteria > Pseudomonadati > Pseudomonadota > Betaproteobacteria > Burkholderiales > Burkholderiaceae > Paraburkholderia > Paraburkholderia sp. BR10882. The sequence continues at coordinate 27,083 of NZ_JBFPKP010000019.1, forward strand.
GACTTCAACGCGGATGATGTGATTTTCACCTTCACGCGCATGCTCGATCCGCAGCTGCCGTTTCGCAAGGCGTATCCGACGAGTTTTCCCTATTTCAGCGATCTCGGGTTCGACAAGAATATCGCGCGCATCGAAAAAGTCGATGATTACACAGTGCGCTTCGACCTCAAGACGCCCGACGTGATCTTCGTGCGCAACCTTGCCATGAGCTTCGCGTCGATCCTCTCAGCCGAGTACGCCACCCAGCTGAGTGGGCAGCACCGCGAGGCCGATATCAACCAGTTGCCCGTGGGGACCGGTCCGTTCGCGTTCCGTTCGTACCAGAAGGACGCACTGATCCGCTACGACGCCAATCCCGACTATTGGCGAACGCAGGACGTCAAGCTCGCACACCTCGTGTTCGCCATCACGCCCGATCCGGCGACCCGCATCCAGAAGCTCACGAGCGGCGAGTGCCAGGTATCGGTGTTTCCGCGTCCGGCTGATCTGGAGGTCGTCAAGCGCAATCCGACGCTCAAGGTCGTTTCCGGCGTCGGCTTCAACGTGGGCTTTGTGGCGTACAACACGCAGCATCCGCCACTGGATCGCGTGGAAGTGCGCAGGGCGCTCGACATGGCGATCGACAAGCCCGCCATTATTCAGGCCGTGTTCGCAGGCAATGCGAAGATTGCGACGAACCCGATGCCGCCTGCCCAATGGTCCTACAACAATACGCTCAAGGACGCGCCGTATGATCCTGCGAAGGCACGCGCACTGCTTGCGCAGGCAGGGCTGGCGAATGGCTTCGAGATTACCCTTTGGGCCATGCCGGTGCAGCGCCCCTATAACCCGAACGCACAACTGATGGCGCAGCTCATCCAGCAGGACTGGGAGAAGATCGGCGTTCATGCGCGGATCGTGAGCTATGAGTGGGGCGAGTACAACCGCCGCGCCAAGCAGGACGGCGAACACGACGCGTTGCTCTACGGCTGGTCGGGTGACAACGGCGACCCGGACAATTGGCTAGGCGCGCTGCTCGGCTGCGATGCGGTGCATGGCAGCAACGTCTCGAAGTGGTGCGACCCGTCGTTCAACTCGCTCATCGAGAAGGCGCGTGCGGATGCGAATGTGAGCGAGCGTGCGGCGCTCTATGAGCGCGCCCAGGTCGTCTTCAAGGAACAGGTGCCATTTACGCCGATCGCGCACTCGATCGTCTCGCTGCCAGCTTCGAAGCGCGTTGACGGGCTCGTGTTCTCGCCGTTGGGCAGCCACCGTTTCGACGGCGTGTCGTTGCAATAGGTACTAGTGAGGGTGGCGAGTCGGCCGCGTGTCTTCGGTGGCCACAGACGAATGGCGCGACTCGCAGCGCCATTCGTCAATGCGTGTCTGAGCCCGCGGGCCAGAACAGAAGCGCGCGCAATTCGATACTGCGCCGCGCCGCCGCGTCCGCACGACTGGTGGGGTCCTCGAATGCGGTGTGAGCGGTGAGCCGCGCCGTGCCGTCCTCCAGAGAATCGTAGATTTTCAGCAGTAGTACTTCGTCGGGGCGCAGACGGGGAAAGAAGTACCAGCGATGCTGCGGGTTCGCGAGAAACGAATAGGTCTCGCCGGTCTTGTCGCGGTAGAGAAGGTCGGTCGGCACGAGATCGCCGGCCGCGATCGAGCGCGCGTCGCACAGCGCGAGCGGCAGTTGTTCCACCACGCTGAGCGGCCGCCACAGGTTGACGATCGCAAAGCGATGCCCCAGCCGCCGTTGCGCTTCTTCGGCATCGAGATGATCGCGCACCCGGCGCGGTCCGGACACGAAAGTCTGATCGTTATGCACGCGCCGCACGGGCTCGCGAAGTGTGGCGTTGCCGCGCGAACCGCTCGCGCTGTCACGCAGCGTGTGGTCGAAAATGACGACCTTTTCGGCTCCCGTGATGTCGCGCAGCAACGCCTCGGCCTCGGGGCGATACACGAGGCGGATCAGGCTTTCGTCGCTGTAGTCGCTCACTGCGCTCCGATGCGAAACGAGCTGAAAGCCATTGCGGTCGAGCGAGATTTCGCCGGCCTCTGCAAGCGGACGCGCGTTACGTATCGTCACGCGGCGCGGGTCGAGCGTGCCCGAACTCCATGCCGTTCCCTCCGGCGGCTCGAACGTGTAATTGACCGGCCGGGCGTTGCCCGGCGCGAGATAGTTGAGTTCCGCCTCGACGGCAGACGTTCGCGAAAGAGGCGAGGGGACCGATAGCACTGTGCTCATAAGTCATCCTGATCAAAACGGTTCGCGCCACGGGCGCAGATCCAGCTCTTGTGTCCAGGCGCTGCGGGCCTGGCGGTGCAACTGCCAATAGCTTTCGGCGATAGCTTCGGGTTGCAGCAGACCGTCCGGCCCTGCGTCTTGAGCGCGCTGGGGCGCGGCGCTTCGCAGCCGTTCGCCGTCGATCCCGCCGTCGATGACGACGTGCGCCACGTGCACGCCTCGCGGTCCGAATTCGCGCGCGAGACTTTGGGCCAGCGAGCGCAGGCCCGCTTTCGCCGCTGCGAACGCGGCGAACGGCGGCCGCCCGCGCAGCGACGCGGTCGCGCCGGTAAAGATGAGGCTGCCGGCGCCCGAGGGGTTCGTCGCGGCGTCCGGGGCGTCCAGCAGAAGGGGTAAGGCGGCGCGGGCAAACACGAAGCCACCTAGCACGTTTGTGCGCCACGCGGACTCGAACTGCGCGACTTCGAGTTCGAGCGTTGGCGCGCGTACGGCGTTGCCCGCGTTGAAAATCGCGCTGCGCAGAATTCCGTGACTCGTCAGAAGTTGCGCGATGCGCGCGAGATCCTGCTCGTTTGCCACGTCGCCGGGTGCTGCGTGGGCGCGGCCGCCTTGCGCGCGTATTTCCGCGGCGAGCGCTTCCACACGCGGCTCCGTGCGTCCGGTCAGCACGACCGTGTAACCTGCTCGGGCGAAGTGGCGCCCGAGCGCCGCGCCCAGGCCGGCGCTCGGGCCCACCCCGGCAATCCATGCGACCGAAGCAGGAAGAGAAGAGGAAACGTCGCTCATGATTCTTTCACGCTAGTCACCACGCGCGCTTTTGGAAAAGAATGAAACTTCATATGGTTATTCATGCGGTCAGCGCATAGCGGTTTACGGGATAGTCGAGCCCAAGATGCTCGCGCAGCGTCGTGCCTGCATAGTCGCGCCGGTAGGCACCACGCTCCTGCAGGATCGGCACCACCTTACGCGCGAATTCGGTGAACGCGAGCGGTGTACCGCCGCGCACGATGAAGCCATCGGTCGCGCGCGCTTCGACCCAGGCCTGCAAGCCATCGGCGACCTGTTCGGGCGTACCGAGAAAGCTGGGCCTGGGCGTTGCGGCTTCCAACGCGACCTCGCGCAGCGTCAGCCGGCGCTCGGCCGCGTTGCGCTTGATCGCGTCGGTCGTGCTGCGGAACTGGTTGCTGCCCAGTTCGCCGATGTCGGGAAATGGAGCGTCGAGCGGGTACTGCGAGAAATCGTGGTGATCGAAGTAGCGGCCAAGGTAGTCGAGCGCATTCTCGATCGTCACGAGCCGTGCGGTTTCGCGATACTGGTCCTCGGCCTGCACGGCCGAATCCGCCACGATCACGCTGATGCCCTGGAAGATCTTCAGGCTGCCGGCTGCGCGGCCGAGGGCGGCGAGCCGCTTCTGGACGTCGCCATAGAAGGCCTGTGCAAGCCCGATCGTTTCCTGGCGCGTGTAGATCGCGTCTGCATGGCTCGCCGCAACCGCCTTGCCGTCGTCGGAAGCGCCCGCCTGGAACAGGATCGGGCGGCCCTGGCGCGAGCGGCCGATATTCAGCGGGCCGGCCACCGAAAAGAACTCGCCCGCGTGATTGAGCACATGCAGCTTGTCCGGATCGAAGAACACGCCGCTCGCCTTGTCGCGAACGAAGGCGTCGTCCTCCCACGAATCCCACAACCCCTTCGTCACGTCCAGAAACTCGGAGGCGATCCGGTAGCGCAGTGCGTGTTCTGGGTGTTTGTCACGCGAGAAATTCTTCGCGGAGCCTTCCAGCGGCGAGGTCACCACATTCCAGCCCGCGCGGCCGTCGCTCAGGTGATCGAGGCTCGAAAACTGGCGCGCGACGGTGAACGGATCGCTGTACGAAGTCGAGAGCGTGCCAACGAGGCCGATGCGCGTGGTCGCGAACGCGAGCGCCGAAAGTAGCGTGAGCGGCTCGAAGCGGTTCAGGAAGTGGGGGATCGACTTCGCATTGATGTGCAGCCCGTCGGCGACGAACAGCAGATCGAATTTCGCGTTCTCGGCCTCGCGCGCCAGCTCGCGTACGAAGTCCACGTTGATGCTGGCATCGGCGATCGCATCGGGATGACGCCATGCGGACATGTTGCCCGAAGCGCCCTGGATGATCGCGCCGAGGTGAATCTGACGTTGGGGATTCGTGGTCGATTGGCTCATGGTGTGCAAGATAGAGGGCGTGTGGGAAGTCACGCGGAAGTGGCCGGCTGGCCCTGCTGCGCCGACTTGGGCAGCTTCAGCAGCGCATCGAGCAGCGAAGCGGTATAGGGATGCGTTGGCGCAGTGAATACCCGCTCGACAGGTCCGCTCTCGACCAGGCGGCCGCGCTGCATCACGAGCACGCGGTCGGCAACGTGATGAACCACGCCGAGGTCGTGCGAAATGAACAGCATGGCCGTGCCGTGCTCAGACTGCATGTCGGCGAGCAGGTCGAGCACCTGCGCCTGGATCGATACGTCGAGCGCGCTCACCGGTTCGTCGGCAACGAGCAGCGCCGGGTTCGGCGCGAATGCGCGCGCAATCGCCACGCGTTGGCGCTGGCCGCCGGAGAGTTCGCGCGGGTAGCGGTCGTAGCAGCCCGCCCCGAGCCGCACCTCGTCGAGCAGTTGCAGCACACGGCGTCGCCGCGCGTCGCCGCGAATGCCGACCGCGTCGAGGCTCTCGCCGATGAGCTGGCCGACCGTATAACGCGGGTCGAAGGAGCTATAGGGGTCCTGCGCAATGAGCTGCAGGCCGGCCCGCCGATGTCGCCGAGCGGATTCGGGCACGCCGCTCCAGGGCTGGCCGTCGAGCGTCACGCGGCCGCTGTCGGGAGTGGTCAGGCCCAGCACGATGCGCGCGACCGTCGACTTGCCCGAGCCGGATTCGCCGACGATGCCGAGCGTTTCGCCTTTGGCGAGCGAAAACGACACGTCGTCGACGGCGGGGGGCGCGCTGTCGTCGCCGCCGTAGCGCTTCGTGACCGCTTCGACTGAAAGCACACGGACATCGTCGACAATCTGCTTCGCCGGCAGCGCAACCCGTGCCTCGGCCGTGGCGGCGCCAGGTCCCGCGTCGCCCGAGAGCCGGTAGCCGCGCGACGCGGGCACGGGAATCGCGGCGAGCAGCTGCCGCGTATAAGGATGCGCTGGGCGCCCCAGCACGTCGCGCGTCGGCCCTTCTTCGACGATGCGGCCCGCACGCATGACGAGCACGCGGTCTGCCAGTTCCGCGACCACGGCGAGGTCGTGGCTGATGAGGAGCAGCGCGTCGCCGGCGTCGCGGCGGGCGCGCAGCAGCGATAGGATTTGACGCTGGACGGTCATGTCGAGCGCTGTGGTGGGCTCGTCGGCGATCAGCAGCGAAGCGCCGCCCGCGATGGCCGTGCCGATCAGTACGCGCTGCCGCAAGCCGCCCGACAGTTGATGCGGGTATTGCGGCAGCCGGCGCTCGGGTTCGTCGATGCCCACCGCCCGCAGGATCTCGACGCTGCGGTGGTGGATGTCGCGCGAGCGCACACTATGCAGCGATTCGGCTACGAGGTTGCGCACGCGCCATAGCGGATCGAGCGAGACCAGTGCGTCCTGGAGCGCGTAGCCGATGCGGCGGCCGCGTATGCCGCGCCAGTCGCGCTCGCGGTAGCGGCTTGCGTCCTCGCCCGCGATCTCGAAGCGCTCGGCCTGTGTTTGCGCCTTCGGGCCGTTCAGTCCGACGAGGCTGCGTGCGGTGACGGATTTGCCGGAGCCCGATTCGCCGACGAGCGCGACGCACTCGCCCGCATGCACGCTCAGGCTCAGTGATTCGACGGCGGCGCGCGCGGCGTGCCGCTCATGAAACGCGATGCTAAGGTTTTTGATACGCACGAGCGGTTCGCCCGGCGGCGCGGTGAACGGATGAATCACGGCGGGTAGCGGGACCGGCGCTGAGAGGCTGCCTTCCGTGGCAGACCCAACGCGCACGCGGGCGGCGAGATTGGCAGTGGCAGCGGCTGTCATGCGACCTCCCGGCGTTCGAAACGCGCCTGCCAGTAGCCGCCGAGCGCGTTCACAGCAATGACGGCGGCCGTGATCGCCACGCCGGGCCAGACCGCGATCCACCATGCGTTGTACAGATAGTTGCGGCCCTCGGCGAGCATCAGTCCCCACTCGGCCGTGGGCGGCTGCGGCCCCATGCCGAGAAAGCTCAGGCCCGATGTGCCGATGATCGCGGTGCCGAGGCCGATCGTGGCAAGTACGGGCACCTGGGCAATGGCGTGCGGCAACACGTGCCGCCAGACCAGCACGGCCGGCGCGAGACCGAACGTGCGCGCCTGCTCCACATACCCCGATTCGGCGACGACGAAGGTCTGCGCGCGCACAACGCGCGCAAAGCGCGGAATCGAGGCGACGCCAAGCGCGAAGACGAGATTGACGGCGCCGGGGCCCGTGAACGAGATCAGCATGAGCGCAAGCAGGAGGTCCGGAAAGGCGGACACCACGTCGAGAAAGCGCGTGATCAGCTCGTCGAGCCAGCCGCGCGCGAGGCCGGCGATCAGCCCAAGCACGGTGCCTGCGAGCGTCGCGATGGCGATCGCCGCCGCGCTGATCGAGAGCGAGTAGCGTGCGCCGTAGACGACGCGCGCAAAGATGTCGCGGCCCAGCTGGTCGGTGCCTAGCCAATGCTCGGCGCTGGCGCTGAGCTGCGCGGAGACTGGGTCCGCCACGAGCGGATCATAGCGGGTCAGCCATTCGGGCGCGGCGACGGCGATGACGTTGAGAAGGAGCCAGAGCGCCGCAAGCGCAAGGCCGGGATGACGCCATATCCAGCTGGCGGCACGCCAACCCGCGCGCGCCCGCAATGGCAGGTCGAGAGGAACTGACATCGTGAAGCCTCCGGTTCAGCGCCGCGCGCGCGGGTCGCGCAGGCGCGGATCGATCAAGAGATAGAGCAGGTCGACGGCGGTGCTCAGGACGACGTAGATCGCTGCGGAGAGGATCGCGATCGCGAGGATCACGGGCATGTCCTTCGCGAGCACGGCATCGACGGTCACCTTGCCGAGCCCTGGGCGCCCGAACACCTGCTCGGTGATGACCGCGCCGCTCAACAAGCCGCCCACGAGCCAGCCGGCGAGCGTGACTGCCGGCAACGCGGCGTGCCGCAGCGCATGGCGCAGGCGCAGCGCGAAGCCGCCAATGCCCCACGCGCGCACGGTCAGCGCGTACGGCTCGTCGAGCGCGCGCTCGATGCCCTTGCGCAATATGCGGCCAATCACCGCGCCTTGCGCGAGCCCCAGCGAGAGCGCCGGCAGCACGAGCGAGGAGAAGCCGCGGTCGCCGGCCACGGGGAAGAGCTTGAGCGTGAAACTGAACACGAAAAGCAGCATGATGCCGAGCCAGAATGAGGGCGTCGAAGCGAGCAGCAGCTCCACGCCTGAGGCGGCGCGGGCGCCGAAGCGGCGCCCCGCAGTCAGCACCGCGAGCCCCACGGCGAACACGACCGCGACGACCAGCGCGGCGCTGGTGAGCTTGAGCGTGGGCCAGAGCTGGCCGATCACGAGCGGGGCGACGTCCGTGTTCAGGACGTACGAGCGGCCGAAGTCGCCGTGCAACACACGCCACAGGTAGTGCAGGTATTGCAGGGATACGGGCTCGTCGAGGCCCCATTCCTTGCGGATCGCGGCTTCAATTTCGGGCGTGTTCAGTTGCTCGCCGATCAGGATGCTGACGATATCGCCGGGCGCGAGATGCACGGCGACGAACGACAGCGTGATCGCGGCCCACAGCACCAGCACGCCGGTCACGAGCCGCGTCGCGACCGGCGAGCGCAACCACGTGCGGCGCACGCGCGTGAGCGGCGCCGTCGGGCGGGGTACGCTCTCGTCGGGCAGCGGTAAGGGAGTCGGGTGGGTCATGGTCGAAAGTTCTCCTGCTGGCGAAGCCGGTGCGCGCCGCACGTCTCGCGTCAGCGCGAATCGAGGCAGACGTCGTAAGGCGCTTCCGGCATCTGCTTGAAGCTGCGGAACGCCAGGCCGCGCACGCGCGTGCTGGCGGCGATCTCGTCCTCGGGTTGATAGAGCGGAATTGCGTAGGCCTCGTCGACGATCACCGTGTGTTGCAGTCGCGCGTAGATGCGCTCGCGCGCCGCGTTGTCGCGCGTCTGCGCGGCTTCGTTCAGCCACGCGAGCAGGCGCGGGTCCGCCGTGCGGCTGTAATTGATCACGCCGCCGCGGTCGATGGGCAGGTAGTGGTTTTCTGTATCGATTCCGTCGGTATCGGTGTTCGAGTTGGGTATGGCGCCGAACTTGCCGGTCTTGCGCACGTCGGCATAGGTGCCCGCGTCGACATAGCGGATTTTCAGCTCGACGCCGAGCCGCTGGCGCGCCTGCGCCTGGAGTCCCTGCAACAGCACATCGCGCTGGTCGCGCACGGTGGCGATCGCCTGCACGACGTCGATCGACAGCCGCCGCCCGTCCTTCGTGCGGTAGCCGCCGGTGTCGCGCCCGGTCCAGCCCGCTTCGTCGAGCAGCGCGTTGGCAAGCTTCGGATTGTTGCCGTAGCTGTGCTCGATGCTGCGGTCATACAGCGGATCGACCGGCGAGGTGATGCCCCAGGCGCGTGTGCGCTTGCCGCGATAGATCGCGGCGACGAGAGTGTCGAGATCGAACGCCTGCAACAGCGCACGGCGCACCCGCACGTCCTGGGTGGGGCCGTAGGCCACGTTCAGATAGAGCGAGTACGGCGAGCCCGTGTTCAGCGCATGGAGGTAGCGCAGGTCCGGCTGCTTTTCGAGCAATGTGGCGTCGTTGCCCGAAATGCCCTCGATCACGTCGGCCTGGCCGGACAGCAGCGCGCCGGTGCGCACCGACGACTCGGGCAGGAAGCGGTAGACCACTCGGTCGAGGTATGCCGTGCCCTGATGGGTCGTCGTAGCCGGCGGCCATTTATAATCTGGATTCCGAACGAAATCGGCTTCCTGTCCCTTGCGCCAGGCCGTGAGAATAAACGGTCCGGTGCCCGCGACTTCGCGTCCGCCCGATTTCAGTTGCGGCGAGGCGTAGGCGGCGGGCGAGATGAGCTTGAGCCCAGCGGCGAATGAGAGGAACGGCACGTAGGGCTCGTTCAACGTGAGCTGAACGGTGCGCGCATCGACGGCACGCGCGCCGGCGAGGCGCGACGCGATTCCGCAATAGCTCGAACCGGCGCAGTAAGACGGGTCGCGCACCTCGAGAAAGTTCTTCGCGACCGCTGCGGCGTCGAGCGGCTGGCCGTCGGTGAACTTCACGCCGTCGCGCAGTGCAAACGTCAGCGTCTTGCCGTCCGGCGAGACCGTGTAGCCAGTCGCGAGCCATGGGACATAGGTGCCATCGGGCTTGCGCGCGAGCAGCGACTCGAAGCTCGCGCGCAGGATCAGTTCCGCTTTCGCCTGTCCGTTCAGTTGCGGATTGAGGGTCGTCGGCTCGGTCTCGATGCCCCACGTCAGCGTGCCGCACGAAGCGGGCGCGGCGCTGACGCCGCCAGTGGCCGTTGCCGCAATCGCGATTCCCCCGGCGGCGACCCTGCGCCGCCAGGGTGCGGACCTGGCCATGGCGAGAGGCGTTGACATCGACATCGTCATGGTTAGCGTTTGATCCACACGTCATAGGGGTTTTCGGGCATCTGCGCATACGAGCGGAAGCCGAGGCCCTGGACCGTCTTCGCGGCGGCGATCTGGTCTTCCGGCTCGTAGAGCGGCACGGCGAACGCCTGCTGGTCGATCGCGAAGTGCTGCAACTGGCCGTACAGCGCCTTGCGCTCGCCGGCGTTCTGCGTCTGCGCAGCGGCCTGCAGCCAGCGGCTCAGTTCCGGTGCCGACGCGCGGCTGTAATTGAGCGCGCCGCCGTGATCGACGGGCAGGTAGTGGCCTTCGATATCGATCCCGTCCGGCGGTGTGTTCGAGTTCGCGATCGAGCCGAACTTGCCGCTCTTGCGCGCATCCGCATAGGTGCCGTCGTCGACGTACTGCACCTTCAGATCGACGCCGAGCCGCTGACGCGCCTGCGCCTGCAACGCCTGCAGCAGCACGTCGCGCTGGTCGCGCACGGTCGCCTGTGCCTGGATTACCGCGATGGTGAGACGCTCGCCGTTTTTCGCGCGGTAGCCGGCGCTGTCGCGCGCGGTCCAGCCCGCTGCGTCCAGCAGCGCATTGGCGAGCTTCGGATTGTTGCCGTAGCTCTTTTCGATGCTGTGGTCGTAGAGCGGATCGATCGGCGAGGTGATGCCCCATGCGCGCGTGCGTTCGCCGCGGTAGACCGACTGGACGATGCCGCTTACGTCGAGTCCTTCGAGCAACGCGCGGCGCACATTGGCGTCCTGCGCCGCGCCGTAGGTGACGTTCAGGAACAGCGAGTAGGGCGTCCCGGTGTTCAGCGCATGCTGATACGTGAGGTCGGGATTGCTGCGGATCAGCCCCGCGTCGTTGCCCGACACGCCTTCGATCACGTCGACCTGCCCGGACAGCAGCGCGCCCGTTCGAACCGACGATTCAGGCAGGAAGCGATAAACCACGCGGTCAAGATACGCCGGCCCCTGATGGCCGCTGGTTGTCGGCGCCCATCGATAATCTGGATTCCTGTCGAACTCGATCTCCTGCCCCTTCACGTAGCGGCGCAGGATGAATGGGCCCGTTCCTGCGATGTCGGTGCCGCCCGACTTGAGGCTCGACTTGTCGAACGCGTTCGGCGAGAGGAGCGGGAGGGAGCCGGCAAAGGTCAGGAACGGCGCGTACGGCGCGTCGAGCGTGATCTCGACCGTGTGCGCGTCGGGTGTCTTGACGTCGGCAACGTGCGAAATCAGGCGCGCGAGGTTGCTGCCGCCGGAGTAGGAGAGGTCGCGAGCATAGAGGAAGTTGCGGGCCACGGCCTTCGAGTCGAACGGTGCGCCGTCCGTGAACTTGACACCGTCGCGCAGCGTGAAGGTATAAGTCTTGCCGTCGGGCGAGACCTTGTAGCCGGCGGCGAGCCACGGCACGAAGCTGCCGTCGGGCTTTTGCGCCAGCAGGCTTTCGTAAGCGTTGCGCAGCAGCAGCACGACCTTGTCCTGGCCGTTCAGTTGAGGATTGAGCGTGCGCGGCTCGGTTTCCACGCCCCACGTCAGCGTGCCGCCGGTGACCGGCTGGCCTGCCGCGAGCGTCGGATGCGGCAGCGCGAGGGCGAGCAGGACCGCCGCCGCCGCGGTTCGGCGCGAGGTGCAAGAGGCTTGCGCCGGGAATGAAAACGTCATCGGTGAGTACCTTGAGCAGTGGGTCGGTCGATCAGGGGAAGGCGGTTGCGCGCGGGCTATCATGCGGCTTGGGGATCGCGTGCGCCGGCTGCAACCGGCTCGCTGTAAAGCTCGGGAATAAGGATCTTGCGCAGCCAGACCAGCGGCGTGCCGAGCGCGTTGGTCGAGCGATGAAAAGGTTCATAGCCGTGACGCTCGTAAAACGGGGCGAGCCAGGGGTGATTGACGGCGGTCGCGAGCCACGTTGCGGGCGCCTTGACCTGCGCGCGCAGAAACTGCGTTTCGACATGATCGAGCAGCACGTTGCCAAGGCCCTGGCGCTTGAACGCGGGCGCGACGGCAAACCAGTGCAGGAACGGCCAGGGTGCGAGCCGGTTGCCTTCGGGCGACCAGGGAAAGCGCACGGTCAGCGTCGCGGCAAGCGCTGTGCCGCCGCCGACCACTTCGCGCTCGAGCACGAACGTCGTCTGGCTTGCGACCGCCTGCGCCACGCGCCCGACCGGTGAGCGCGTGATCGTGAAGTGAACGCCTTCGCGCGCAAGCGGTGCGTAGGCCTGCTGTAGCAGGTCGTAGAGGGCCGGCACATCGTCCTGGCCCGCAATGCGGATCTTGTCGGTCATTGTTCTGTCACGGCGAGCGAAGGGTGAATGCCGGGGGCGGAGGATGGGCGCGCGTGTGGAAGAGGAATGTTGCCGTCTGCAAGCAGTCCGAGCGACGCTATGCGGCGTGTAGCGTCGATGATCGGCGTGTCCACGACGAATTCGTCAATGCCATGGCGGCGATGCAGTGCGTCGAGTTCGCGCAGCACGTCCTCGCGCGTGCCGTGCACGATGCGCGTTTCGCGTTGTTCAATGCGGTGCGCACCGCCGCCCGATTGGCGCACGAATGCGTGCGCCTGCTCGAGGCTCGCGACGTTGACCGCGGCACCCTCGCCAACCTGCACACGAAAGCGCTGGAAGCCGCTTGCGAGCTGCGCGGCGTCGGCCGCCGTTTCGGCCACGACGATCGAAATCGCGAGCAGCGGCGCACGGCCGCCCGATAGCGAGCGGTAAGCGTCGAATGCGCGCTCGAGATCGCTGGTCGCCGCGTTGATATGCGCAGCGTAGACAAAGTCCCAGCCAAGGCGAGCCGCGAGCGTCGCGCTTTCGGCGCTCGCGCCGAGCAAGAAGGGTTGCACGGGAGCGGGCGGCAATGGCGTCGCGCGCAGCGCTTTCTCGTCGCTCTCGCCATTCGCCTCATCGGCTTCGCCCGAAGCCAGTGCCTTGGCATCGAACAGATACCGCTTGAGTTCGAAAGCAAGTTCGGCGAAATCCGGGCGGCGGCCTGCATCGAAGGCGTGTTGCAGTGCGCGCGTCGACAAGGGCAGTCCACCGGGCGCCTTGCCAATGCCGAGGTCGACACGGCCTGGTGCAAGCGAAGCCAGCAGGTTGAAATTTTCCGCGATCTTGTACGGGCTGTAATGCTGCAGCATCACGCCGCCCGATCCAACGCGGATGCGGCGCGTCTGCGCGAGCACATAAGCCACGAGGATTTCGGGCGACGGGCACGCAAGTCCCGCGGAGTTGTGATGCTCGGCGAGCCAGTAACGGTGATAGCCCCACGCCTCGGCGGCTTGTGCCAGAAAGACGCTGCGCGCGAGCGCCTCGGCGGCGGTTTCGCCGGCCGCAATCGGGCTCTTGTCGAGAACGCTCAGGCGGAAAGCGGATTCGCGCTGTGCAGGATCGGAGTGGCTCGTGGGTAGTGTCATGCTGAGGGAGAGGGGCATCGATCGCAGCCGCCCGGTCAATTTCGGTGCACAAAATTATTTTTCTTCGCAAACCGAACGGTCAAACAATGAAGAGGAATATGGAAAGCCGAAAATATTTGTTCGATTGGATGGGGGTGATTGCACACTATGTCCGATCGCCGCGTGACGGACATCGGTGCACATAGGTGTCGTAGGGTGTCGTCGCGCCGGCGCGAAACATCAATCGATCGGATAGACAGGACGGCATCATGAGCGGGGCGCGTAGACGGCTGAAGACATTGGTGGGCGCGGCGAGCGTGCTATATGCGAGCAGCGATACCGACGCGGCACAGGGCATACGTCGTGCAGCCGCGCTTGCGCGGAAGGCGGAAGAGCACAAGGTCACGGGCCTCTTTACGGCCGACCTGTTGCAGGCGGATGCGGCCGGTCTAGCCGGCATCACCGGCAGCCAGGAACCGATCGTCGCGCTCGCGGCATTGAGCCAGGCCACCTCGCGGATCGGCCTCGTCGCAACGGTCTCGACGACCTACCATCATCCCTACAACCTCGCGCGGCTGATCGGCACACTCGATCACGTGAGCGGCGGCCGCGCGGCGTGGAATGCCGTGACGTCGTCGGTGGGCGAAGAAAATTTCGGCGACGGCGCGCTGCCCGACCCCGAGCGCCGCTATGCGCGCGCCACCGAATTCGTCGAAGTGGTTCAGGCTCTGTTCGATGCGAACCATCCTGGGGCGACGCGGCGTTCGGCAAGTGGCGGCGTGGCTGTCGATCCTGCCAGGCTGGGTCCGATCCACTATCGCGGAACATACTTCCAGGTGGAAGGGCCGCTTAACGTTCCGCCTCCTCCCCAGCGCATTCCGGTCCAGTTTCAGGCGGGTCAGTCGGCGAGCGGCGTCACGCTCGGCGCGCGCTATGCCGAGGTGGTCTACACGTCGCAACCGACGCTCGACGATGCGCGTGCTTTCGTCACCGAACTGCGCCGTCAGGCGATTGGTTTTGGGCGTGCGAACCGGCTGCCGTTCGTGATGAACTCATTTCATTCGGTGATCGGCGAATCGGATGCGGACGTCGCGCGACGGCTGCGCGACAAGCACGAGCGCATCGACTACGAGCAGGGACGGCTCAAGCTCGCCGACATGCTTGGCGGCGGCATCGATCTCCGCGATCTGCCGCTCGACGAGCCGCTGCCGGAGTCCTTGCTGCCGACGATCGACAGCGTGCATCGGCGGCGAGGGCGGGTTGCGATCTTCCTGGCTTACGCGCGGCAGCGGCTCAGCTTGCGCGAGCTGATCATCCGCGCGCAGGAAACCGGCCACTGGTTCGTTGCCGGGACGCCCGAACAGCTCGCCGACGCGATCGAAGAGCGCTATCGTGCCGGCTTCGTCGATGTGCTCTCGTTGCATGGTCTTGGCCAGCCGGATCAGGAGGACCTGTTGCTCAACGGGCTGCTGCCGGAGTTGCGCCGGCGCGAACTGATCGATGCCGACTATGTGGGCGAAGACTTCCGCTCGAATCTGGAATTGCCGCCGCTGCAGGCATGGTCCGGCGGAAACGGCCTGCGGGCGGCGAACGAAGGCTAACCAGCGTTTCGTCATTCCTCGTTGTGCTAAGCATCCCAGAATTTCTTCTATAGCCTGGCCTGTCCCTTCTTTGTAATTCGGCGGGGGAAACACTACTACAGTGAAAGATGCCGTTTGCATTCTCCCACCCAAAGGAGCCAGGCCATGTCCATCCGCATAGGCGACGAAGCCCCCGATTTCACTGCACAAACGACTGAAGGACCGATCCGCTTCCACGAGTGGATCGGAGGCCAGTGGGCGATCCTGTTTTCGCACCCGAAAGATTTCACGCCGGTATGCACAACCGAGCTGGGCTATATGGCCAAGCTCAAGCCCGAGTTCGACAAGCGCGGGACCAAGGTGATCGGGCTCAGTATCGATCCGGTCGACGACCACCACAAATGGGCGAAGGATATCGAAGAGACGCAGGGCACCGCGGTCAACTATCCGATGATTGGCGACGCGGACCTCGCAGTTGCAAAGCTCTACGACATGATCCATCCCAACGCGAGCGGCGGCCCGCGCACCGCGGTCGACAATGCGACCATCCGCGCCGTGTTTATCGTTGGACCAGACAAGAAGATCAAGGCGACGTTCACCTACCCGATGAGCGCCGGGCGCAACTTCGACGAGGTTTTGCGGCTGCTCGACGCCCTCCAGCTCAACGCGAAGCATACGGTCGCCACCCCGGTGAACTGGAAGCCGGGCGATGATGTGATCATTCCCACCTCCGTCTCGGATGAGGATGCAAAGAAAAAATATCCAGAGGGCTTCAAGACGCTGAAGCCCTGGCTGCGGACGGTCGCGCAGCCCAAATAGGTACGCTTCGGCGCCACGGGCAGGAGGTATTGCGGCGGCGTGGCTCGTCACGGCGCCGGTACCAGCTTGCGCCGTGACTCACGATGCGCGAACGTATGCGAACCTGCATTGTCGGCTCCGCACGATGCAATGTTTTTGACAGCACTTGAGAATTCTCGAAGGTTCTCGCATAGTCGATTCTGTCGTCTAAAGACTGCAGCAACATCGCCGCAGCAAGAAGTCCGCTCAATCCCGTTGCCTCGTCTGCGCCCAACGCGCAAATTCGCATTTCGCATGAGGGGGACGCCGTGACCGCATTCGGAGTCGAGGACGTTGTTCAAGGGCTGCAAGCCGTGCGGAAGCGCTGGAGGGAAGGGCAGCACCGCTCGCTGGACCAGGGAGAACGCGAATTACCCGATCGCGAGGCGCTCGCCGATATCGTCGGCACGCTCAAGGGCGTGCTCTTCCCGATGCGTCTCGGTCCGCCCAATCTGCGCCAGGAGACCGAGAACTTCTATATCGGCCATGCGCTCGATGCCTCGCTCCACGCGCTTCTCGCGCAGGCGCGGCTCGAATTCCATCACAAGGCGCGGCACGAGCCGCGCGATCACGAAGCCATTGAAACGCGCGCGCTTGCCGTCATGCGGGCCTTCGCGGCGCAACTGCCCGGGATCCGTTCGCAGCTCGACACGGATGTGCTCGCCGCGTGGCAAGGCGATCCGGCGGCGGGTAGCGTCGACGAGGTCCTGCTCTGCTATCCCGGCATCCAGGCCATGATTCACCACCGGCTCGCGCATGCGCTTTACCGGCTCGAGTTGCCGCTGCTGGCGCGCGTGATCGCCGAGCTCGCACACGCGCAAACCGGCATCGATATCCATCCGGGGGCGCAGATCGGCGGGTCGTTCTTCATCGACCACGGCACAGGCGTCGTGATCGGCGAGACTTCGGTGATCGGCGAGCGCGTGCGTATTTACCAGGCCGTGACGCTCGGCGCGAAGCGCTTCCCGCGTGATGCGAATGGCCACCTCGAGAAAGGCGGCGCGCGCCACCCCATCGTCGAAGATGACGTGGTGATTTACGCCGGCGCGACCATACTCGGGCGCGTGACGATAGGCCGTGGTGCCGTGATCGGCGGCAATGTCTGGATCACGCAGGATGTGCCGGCCGGTGTGCGCGTGATGCAGGCCGAGTCCCGCAACGAGGCGGTCGCCCCACCAGGAGTTTCCCCATGAGGACGCTGGTCAAAGACTTCGGGTTGTACGTGCGGCAACTGCGCGAGGCGCATGCATGGTCACAGGAACAACTCGCGGAGCTTGCGGGCTTGAGCCGCTCTTACGTCAGTGAAGTCGAGCGCGGCACCGTGATCGCATCGCTCATTACGCTCGACAAGCTCGCGTGCGCGTTCGGCCTGACGGCAGCGGCACTCCTCACGCCGCGCGAGGCCACGCCGCGAAGGTCGCAAGCTGTGCGCGATGCCGCCCCGCAAACCACGCCCGGTTCGTGCGATGAAGGGGTGGCACAGGAGGCTTGTCGTCTATAGCACGTTGCGCTGGTCAGAGGCGCTACCCATAATGACCCTTCGTCATATGCATTTCTCTATTCGTTCTAAAGAACCGGGAGTCATCTATGTCGACGATTACGGGCGGGCCGACAGCGCTCGGGGACAACGCGGCGAGACAGCTTGCCAATGCGACCAAAACCGTTCCCCAGCTCTCCACCATCACACCACGCTGGCTCGTTCACCTGCTTCAGTGGGTGCCGGTCGAGGCGGGCATTTACCGGTTGAACCAGGTGAAGGATCCGGAGGCCGTCCACGCGGCGTGCACCGCGCGCGAGGACGAGGGCGTGTTGCCGACAACCTTCGTACCGTATGAGGAGCAGCCGCGGGAGTACTTCCTGAATGCCGTGAGTACGATCGTCGACGTGCATACGCGTATTTCCGACCTGTACAGCAGCCCGCACGACCAGATCAAGGAGCAGCTGCGCCTCGCGATCGAGACGATCAAGGAGATGCAGGAAGGCCAGCTCATCAACAATCCCGACTATGGCCTGCTGGCGAACGTCGACGAAGACCAGCGCATCTTTCCGTTGACCGGCTCGCCCACTCCCGACGATCTCGACGAGCTGCTCACCAAGGTCTGGAAGGAGCCGGCGTTCTTCCTCACGCATCCGCTCGCGATCGCCGCGTTCGGCCGCGAATGCACGCGGCGCGGCGTGCCGCCGCCCACGGTCAGCCTGTTCGGCTCGCAGTTCGTCACGTGGCGTGGCATCCCGCTCATTCCTTCCAACAAGGTGCCGGTGGACGACGGCAAGACCAAGATCCTCCTGCTGCGCGTGGGCGACAAGCGCCAGGGCGTGGTGGGCCTGTACCAGCCGGGCGTGGCGGGCGAGCAGGGCCCGGGGCTCTCGGTGCGCTTCATGGGCATCAACAACCAGGCGATCGCGTCCTACCTGATCTCGCTGTATTGCTCGCTGGCCGTCCATACGCCGGATGCGCTGGCGGTCCTCGATGAAGTGGAAATCGGCAAGTACCACGACTATGCCGACACCTATCGCTGATTCAACGGGCGCCGGCGCATTGCCCGACGTGCCGGTGCCCGTCGTGCCCGCCGGTTTGCCGGATCCGGCGCAGCTCGCGCGCCTCGCGAACGAGTTCTTCTCGGCACTGCCGGGCAGCGCCGCAGCCCCCGACGTTTCCGCCGGCAGCGGTGCGGTGGGCGGACTCGCTTCCGGGTTGCCCGCGGCGGCTCCGCTGCTTTCTTCCGTGAGCAATCCGGCACCCGCTGGTTCGCCGCTGGCGGGACCGGGAGGTACCGGCACGGGCGTGCCCGGTTTGGCTCCGCCGCAAGGCTATGTTCCCGGCGCCAATCTGCTGCCTGGGGCACCGACGCACGTGCTCTCGCTCGGCAACCGAGCGCCCGCCCTGCTGCCGCATGCGGCCGCGCAGGACGGCATTCCCGACAACGTGCAGGCTATCGCGCCAGCGCTCGAACCACGGGCGGGCGGCGCCGTACTCGGCGTGCCGCAGGCGAACGGGCTCGGCACGCGGCCCGCTGCGGCCGTACCCGCCGCGGGACAGGCGGCGTCGCCGTTCTACTTCGTCGATGCCGCAACCTTTGCCAGGCACGGCGACGCGCCGGGCATCGTTGCCCCGCCCCACGATCTCGCCGACCCTCGTGCGTTCGGTTTGCCCGCCGAAAGCGATCTGCTCGACCTCGTGTCGTGGCAGCGACGCGGGTCCGAAGTGCAAGGCGAGCCAGCGGGCACCGGGCAGCATACGCACTACGTGTTCGAGAACGCACGGCAACGCGCCCCGGCGGACGCGCAGTACGGTGCGACGCCGCTCGCGCCGTCCGCGCATCCGCCGTTCGAGGTGAACGCGGTACGGCGCGATTTTCCGATCCTGCAGGAGCGCGTGAACGGCAAGCAGCTGATCTGGTTCGACAATGCGGCGACGACCCACAAGCCACAAGCCGTGATCGACCGGCTTGCCTGGTTCTACGCCCACGAAAATTCCAATATCCACCGGGCCGCGCATACGCTGGCGGGCCGCGCGACCGATGCCTATGAAGAGGCGCGCGAGACCGTGCGGCGCTTTATCGGTGCGTCATCGGCCGAGGAGATCATTTTTGTGCGGGGCACGACCGAGGCCATCAATCTCGTCGCGAAGTCGTGGGGCGTGCAGAACGTCGGGGCCGGCGACGAAATCGTGCTGTCCCATCTGGAGCATCACGCGAATATCGTGCCGTGGCAGCAACTGGCGTCGGACAAAGGCGCGACGCTGCGCGTGATTCCCGTCGACGACTCCGGCCAGGTGTTACTGGAGGAATATCGCAAGCTGCTCAGCGACCGCACGAAGATCGTGGCGGTGACGCAAGTGTCGAATGCGCTGGGAACGGTAGTGCCGGTCAAGGAGATCGTCGAGATGGCGCACGGCGTGGGCGCGAAGGCGCTGGTGGACGGCGCGCAATCGGTTTCGCACATGCGCGTGGACGTGCAGGCAATGGACGCCGACTTCTTCGTGTTCTCGGGCCACAAGATCTACGGGCCGACGGGCATCGGCGTCGTGTATGCCAAACGCGCGCTTCTCGAGGACATGCCGCCGTGGCAGGGCGGCGGCAACATGATCTCCGACGTCACGTTCGAACGCACGCTGTTCCAGCCGCCGCCAGGCCGCTTCGAGGCGGGCACCGGCAATATCGCGGATGCCGTTGGCCTCGGCGCGGCGCTCAACTACCTGACGCGGCTCGGCATCGAGAATGTGGCGCGCTACGAGCACGATCTGCTCGCCTATGCCACGCATGCGCTCTCGCGCATTCC
The DNA here is from genome assembly GCF_040948855.1 of Paraburkholderia sp. BR10882. NCBI lineage: Bacteria > Pseudomonadati > Pseudomonadota > Betaproteobacteria > Burkholderiales > Burkholderiaceae > Paraburkholderia > Paraburkholderia sp. BR10882. The sequence goes on from NZ_JBFPKP010000019.1 coordinate 46,968, forward strand.
CGGGGTGAGACCGATCGGCACCGCGGCCGAAAAGGCGAGCGTGCTGTCGTTCGTGATGAAAGGCTACAGCCCGGAAGAGGTCGGTCAGGCGCTCAACGAAGAGGGCATCGCGGTGCGCGCCGGACATCACTGCGCCCAGCCTATCCTGCGACGGTACGGACTGGAGGCCACGGTGCGGCCCTCGCTGGCGTTCTACAACACCTGTGACGAAGTGGACTCGATGATGTCAGTCCTCAGACGGCTGGCCACGCGCCGTTAGCAAGGCCGGGCGCACCCCGAGCCGCTCCGGGCCCACCTTTTGGTGGGCCCTTTGTTTTCTATCGTCCGAAAGGGAGCCACCGGCGTTCCTTTGGATAGCAGAACAAATTCGTTCCATCCCGATCACGGGGCAAATGACAATGCGATGAAGCCATGGACTATCAGATCGCAGTGCGGCCGATCACAAGGAATCGCGATGAGACCACCACCGTGGTTGAATCTCGCCACCATCGCGGGCGTCGTCGTGGCGGTTCCGCTGATCGCCGTCCGGAACGTAAGCGGCAATACATCCTATGAAATTCTCACGTTTCGTATGATCCCATCCGCGAGTTTTACGACAGTCTCGATGCACCGTTCGCCGAAGCGTATTCGCGCGAAACCGGCGCTCATATCCGCGCTAAGCAGTCACATGGTGGTTCGTCGCGCCAGGCGCGTGCGGTGCTAAGTGGCGAACAGCCAGCGGACGTCGCCAAGCTTCCCCTGTATTCGGCATCGATGCGCTGAGCAAACAGGGGCTCATCGCGCCGAACTGGGCGCTTTCGACAGGCACGGATCTGGCGCCGTTCATGTCGATCATCCGCGATCCAGTCATCTACGATCGTTTCGAGAGGGTGATCCTCACGCACACGTGTCGTCTGCAAGGCGAACTCGCCTACATGGACTACATCAAACACGATCTGCCCGCCCATGAGCACCTCGAGCTCATCTTCTATTCCACGCTTACACGCGAAGAATTCGAAAACGAAGGGCGCATTACTGATCTGATTGCCTCGCGAAAACTGTTTTCTGACCTGGAAGTCGCACCGATTTTCGCCCCAAGGAGATTGCGTGCTGTTGTGTGGCAGCGTGGTCATGCTTGCCGATACGACGGAACTGCTGAAGCAGGCGGGTCTTGTGGAGGGCAAGAGCAGTGCGCCGGGGCATTACGTGATCGAGCGTGCTTTTGCGGATTAGACGTCTGGGTTGTCGAGCCATTAGTTCCAGTCGCGCGAGTGGTGCGACTGTCAGCCATATTCCTTTGCAAGTGGTTCAATGGCCCTTGTGTCGCAAGCACCCAGTGAAGTCCTCCTGAAGTCGACAAAGGTGTTTGGGCCAATAAGGCCCCGTCATGCCTACCTGTTTGCCAATCGGCACTCGACGCGTTAGCGACGTGAGCCATGGCGATTGCTATCCCACACGAGCACCTTGATCGCGAAGCAGGTCCACAAAATTGCTCACGACAGACTCGATCCCGGTTGTCCGCCACACCACGCCCACATCCCATCCGGCATCCTCATCGTTGATCGGCAGGCACACCACTCTCTCGCCGGGCGAATGCAAGGCGGATTCGTGCATGATCGATACGCCGACTCCCGCCGCTACCAGAGAAAGGATGGTGAGGGATTCATTCGCGAGTTGAATGACGCGCGGTTCGAACTCACGCGATGCGCAGAAGCGCTGTATATGGTCATAGAGGCCAGGCGCGCGTGCGCGCTGCAGCATTAGAAACGGCAGATCGCGGATGACCTCAATATCAAAGCGGTCGATCTTGTCCGCCATCGTTCGTGGAATGACCAGCGCGAGACGATCAGACAGGATGCGCCGATGCATCAGACCATCCTGCGCGGGCAGCCGCACGAATCCCGCTTGCAGCGTCCCCTCCAGCAGGCGATGCATCTGCTCGGCCGAAGAAAGGTCGTGCAATGTCACCGCGACATCAGGAAACTTCGCCCGAAACTGCGGAAGTACCCGCGAAACGATTTCAACCGTAGAAAAGCTGAATCCAATCCCGAGTTGCCCAACCTCGCCACGTGCCGCCCGGCGCGCCTGTTGATAGACGTGTTCCGCGTCGACGACGAGCGGACGAACCTGGCCAAGAAAGTAGCGGCCAAACTCCGTGAGCGCCGTGCCATGTCGGTCGCGACGAAAGAGGGGGGCGCCGAGATCATCTTCCAGTCGCTTGATCTGCTTGGTCAATGCCGGTTGCGAAAGATTCAGTTCCTGCGACGCGGATCCGAAATGCAGCGAATCGGCGAGCGTCATGAAGGATTTAAGCAGGTGGAAGTTCATTTCCGCGCGTTATCACCACCGGTAAAACATGTCATTAGACGGAAAGAACGTACGTATGTTCGAATCCGGATTCGCGAGTATAGCCACGCTTTTCGGTTGGAGTGCCATATGCGTGCAAGGGTCATTTGCTTATTCCATTACGTCGTTATGAATTGTCCGTAAATGGAAATTCGGCGCGGTAACGACGCAGTCATCGGATTGAATTGAAAAGTGAAAAAAAGAAGATCGACACAGGGGTCGTCGGGGAAGTTGCTCAAAGCGCCTGTTCTGTACAGGCGGTTGGGATTCGGTATCGGAATGACGCTGGTGGCGGCCCAGGCGGCCGCGCAGGCCGCGGACGTGCCGGTTTCGGCTTCGGATACGGCGGCCGCGTCGAACGCTACGGTGTTGCCTACCGTGACCGTGACGGGACAGAACGGCAATTCATGGCGCGCGCGGACTTCATCCGTGACGGGGTATGACGCCCCCTTGCGTGATACGCCTGCCTCTGTGACCGTCGTGACGCGCGCCCAGCTCGACGATCAACAGGCGAAGCGACTTAGCGATGTCGTGAAGAACGACGCAGCGGTCAACAACGACTATGCGCCCGTTGGCTTCTACGAGGGCTTTTCGATTCGCGGTTTTCCGATCGATCCCGCTAGCGCAATCCAGATCGACGGGTTGACGATATCGGGCGAACAAAATGTGCCGCTCGAAAACAAGGAGCGGGTCGAAATCCTGAAAGGCATGGCCGCGATCGATAGCGGCGTCGTGACGCCTGCAGGGCAGATCAACTTCGTCACGAAGCGGCCGGAGAACGTGGCAAGCGTCACCGCGGGCGTTGACAGCCGGGGGTCGACCTCCGCCGCCGTGGACCTCGGGCGGCGCTTTGGGGTGGACGACCAGTTCGGCATACGCATCAACGCGGCGAAGGAAAACATGCATTCGTACATCGACGGCACGAACGGGCGGCGTACCTTCGGGTCGATCGCTGCCGACTGGGACATTAGCCCGCGTGCGAGCCTGCAACTGAATGCCGAATTCCAGCAATGGATTCAGCGGTCCGCTTCTGGCTATCAGTTGCTCGGGGGCACGGTCGTACCGTCCGCTGTGTCGACGTCCAAACTGCTTGGCGCGCAGTCGTGGGCCAAGCCGGTGACGACCGAGGCATTGAATCTGAACGGCAGCTTCAATTACCGCTTCAACGACAATTGGCAAGGGTCGATAGTCGCGAGCCGCAGCCGCACCATGATCGACGATAACGTGGCATTCGCGTACGGCTGTTACTACGTCTCCAGCTGCGGGGCGGGCGGTACCGCGCCCTGGTTCTTCAGTTCGAATGGCGACTATGACGTCTACGACTATCGCAGTCCTGGCGAGTATCGCCGTAACGACGAAGTTCAAGGCGAGATAAAGGGGAAGTTCGAGACGGGGGTGTTCGGTCACGAACTGCTGTTCGGCACAAACGTTCAGCGGCGCGTGGTTCACATGGCGGATGCGGTGTACGACTACGTGGGCAGCGAAAACATTTACGGTCCCGACCAGACGTTTGCGCCGTCGCCGAACGTGGCTGGGCCGTCGTATCCGAGGCTGGATGCCTGGCAGTATTCGATCTTCGGCATCGACCGGGTCAGCTTCGGCGAGCACTGGCAGGTGCTGGCCGGGGGGCGTGAGGTATTGCTGCGGCAGAGGTCGTGGAGCAGCCTGGGCGGCCCGCAGACCGATACGGACAAGACGGCATTCCTGCCGATGGTTGCGTTCGTCTGCAAGCCAGTCGAGCCGCTCTCGCTCTATGCGTCGTACAGCAAGGCGCTCTCCCTCGGCGACCAGGCGCCGGTGCGCGCGAGCAACGCCTACGACTTCCTGCCGCCAGTGCAGTCCCATCAGATCGAGCTGGGAGCGAAGTATGACTGGCTGAACCGGCTGAGTCTGACGGCAGCGTTGTTTTCGATCAGCAAGCCATTCGAATATGCGCAGCCGGATTCATCGAGTACGGGATACACGTTCGTCCAGCATGGTACCGAGCGGCACGACGGCATCGAGTTGAGCGCCGCCGGACGCGTGACCACGCGCCTTTCGCTCACGGCCAGCTTCGCGGCGATCCGGGCGCGTGCCTACGACTCCGGGACGCCCGCATACGAAGGGCACCAGGTCATCAATGTGCCGCCAGTCCGTGCTGCGCTCAATGCCGGCTACGCGGTACCTGGCATCGCGGGGTTTGAGCTGCTCGGAGGGGTCGAATACAGCTCGTGGCGCAATGCGAATGAAGAGGGGACGGCGCGCGTGCCTGGCTGGTTCGTCTTCAACGCCGGAGCGCGCTACACGACAAAGATCGGCGGGCACAAGACGGTTGTGCGGCTGTGGGTCGACAACCTCTTCAATAAATACTACTGGCGGGACGCCGGCGAGCTTCAGGGCGATGCCTACCTGTTCCTCGGGGCGCCGCGCACCGCTCGCCTCACCGTGACCTACGACTTTTGATGAAGCAGACCAACGCGAGCAAACATTGGAGTTTTCGAGTATGACCCGAGTGACCATCATGCTGGAGTATTTCCATCCGTGGACCAATGCTGCCGGGTTTTATCTGGCCCGCGACGAAGGATGGTTCGCGGAGCTGGACCTCGACGTCGAGATCATCGTGCCGGATCCGGCGCGAGGTGATGCTCTCGCGCACCTGGCCCGTCACGAAGTCGATTTCGGCGTGTTTCCGGCCAACCGTCTGCTTGTGCAGCGCGAGCTCGGTAAACCGCTGGTCGGCATCGCCGCGGTCAACCATCGCGCGATGGAAACGATCCAGACGGTTCGCTCCACCGGCATTGCACGGCCACGCGATCTCGAGGGGCGGCGTGTTGCGCTCAACCCGACGCCTCGCGGGCTCGCGATGCTACGGCACCTCGTTGCGCATGACGGGGGGGATCCGGACCAGATCCGGATCGTCGACAGCGGCGTGCGAGAGCTCCCGCCGGAGAGCTTCGAGAATGGCGAGGCCGATGCGTCGTTCGGCAGTTACTGGGCCTGGGACACGCTGTTCGATTCGCGCGTGCCGCAATCCGAACGCCTCATCTGGCCAGTGGACGAAATCGGTGCGCCGGCCTATCACAGTTACCAGCTTGGCGCACATGAAGACACCCTCGAAACGCGTGGCGATGTCGTGCGCCGGTTTCTCGCGGCGGCACGCCGGGGCTATCTGGCCGTCAGTGCGGAACCGGCGCGCGCGCTGCCCTCGCTGGAGCGGGTGATCCCATACTTCCCTCGCGATCTGATCGCGCGGTCGTTGCCACTCATCGCCGCCACGTGGACGCACGAGGGCGAGTGGGGTTGGCAGCGCGACGAGCTGCTGCATCCCTACGCGCGGTGGCTTCAGTCATACGGTGTGTTGCGTGACGCGTCAAAGAGCATACACGCCGCGACCAACGCGTTCCTGCCGGATGGCAGCCGCTGGTGACGCAACCAGCCACGGTCTAGACAGGAGAATAAAAAACCATGTCCTTCCTCGAAATTTCTGGTGTCGTCGTGAGCGCACTCGCGATCTGGCTCACCGCGCGGCGACGCGTATTGTGCTGGCCGGTCAGCCTTGCTTCCGTGGTGCTGTACGCATGGATCTTCTTCGATGCGAAACTCTATTCCGACATGCTGCTGCAGGGCGCCTTCGCTGTGCTGCAAATCTACGGCTGGTGGCGTTGGGCCGCACAGCGTGACCCGCGCGATGACGCCGGTCGAAATGCGGTGGCTCCAGTAACCGGCGTCGGGCTCAGGCGATTGACCCCCGATCTGTTGGTGGCGGTGGTGATCAGCGCGGCACTCGGCAGTGCGATGGCGCGGTGGACCGACGCGGCGCTGCCTTACGTTGACGCCTCGCTGACCGCGTTCAGCCTCGTCGCTCAATACTGGACCGCGCGGCGCTTCATTGCGTCGTGGTGGCTGTGGAGCGCGGTCAATATCGTGTATCTCGGCATGTTCATCTTCAAGGGCCTCTATCTCACCTCCGGGCTTTATGCGCTCTTCCTCGCCCTTGCCGTGATCGGCTGGCGGGAGTGGGCGCGTACGGCCGCAAGCGCGGCCGCCGCGGAACCACAACAGGATTTGCTGCCGGTGCATGGGCAGCAATAGCGCGAGCCCTGACCCGATCCTGAAGGAAACGACTCCATGACCAATGCATACGCGCCAACCGGGCAACGAGAGCCGGCCGACGTCACTGTCGCCGCGCCACCCCAATTCACTGTCGATGGCGAAAAGGCCGAGCGTGACTGGCCACTACACACGCGTGACGAAATCACGGCGCTACTGGCGCGCTATCCGCAGATCGACCCGGTCGCAAGACTGTCGTGGCACAGCCCCCGGCCATTTTCCGCTGGCGTGCTGGTGCAGACCATCGGCGACGCGGCGCTCTTCGTCAAGCGGCATCACGTGAGCATCCGCAATGTTGCCGGCCTCGAAGAAGAGCACCGTTTCATTGCGCATTTGCGCAGCCGCGGGCTTGCCGTCGCGGATGTGCTGGAAAATCGCGACGGCGCCACGGCGGTCACGACCGGCGAATGGACCTACGAGGTTCATGCGGTCGCGCCGGGTGTCGATGCGTACCGGGGCGTCATGTCGTGGAAGCCTTTCTTTCATCCGTCGCATGGCTATGCCGCGGGACGCGCGCTGGCGCGTCTGCACCGGGCCGCGTCGGATTACACTGCGCCAGCGCGCGCCGTGCGGCCGCTGCTATCGAGCTTTCGCGTGGTCGGGTCCGCGGATCTGTCCCGCGCGCTGGAGCAATGGGTTGGCGCGCAGCCATTGCTTTTGCAGGCGTTGGGCACGCGCAACTGGCGCGACGATGTCGCGCAGGCCGTCGGCCCGTGGCACGAACGTCTCGCCCCGTTGTTGCCTTCGCTGCGTTCGTTGTGGACGCATGGCGACTGGCACAGTTCCAACCTGCTCTGGACCGATGCGGCGACTGGCGCTCAGGTCCGCACGGTGCTCGATTTTGGCCTGTCTGACCGCACCTGTGCGGTCTATGACGTGGCGCTCGCGATCGAGCGCAATGCAATCGACTGGCTCGCGCCGCCGGACGAGCGTCGTGTCGCGTTCGACGACATCGACATGCTGCTGGAAGGCTACGAATCGCTCCAGCCATTGAGCGACGACGAGTACGCGGCGCTTGCTGCGTTGTTGCCGATCGTGCATACGGAGTTTGCGCTCTCCGAGGTGGCGTATTTCGACGGCATTCTCGCTGCGCCTGAACTTGCGAACATCGCCTACGACGGCTACCTGCTGGGACACGCACGATGGTTTGCTTCGGCGCCCGCCGGTCAGCGCCTGATCGAGTGGCTCGGGGAGCGCCGTAGCACCCGCAGGGGGGGCGTATGAGGGCGATGCATGGCAGCACGGGCGACGACCAGCGTGCGCGCTATCTGATCGAACCCGGTGAACTGGCGCGTCGTCTGGGGGAGCCTTCGCTAGCCGTGCTTGACGCACATGTCGATCTGCCCGCGCCGCGCTTCGACGGCGACTATCGGGCGCAAAGCGGTCAAGCGGGCTGGCTGGCCCAGCGCATTCCGGGTTCGGTGCATGCCGATCTGGTCGGTGCACTGTCCGATCCTCATGCGCAGTTGTCGTTCATGCGCCCTTCAGCGCGGACGCTGGCTCGGGAACTCGGCTCGCTGGGAGTGGGCGCAGACTCGGATGTCGTCATCTACGACCGGGCCGAAGGCTTCTGGGCCGCGCGCCTGTGGTGGATGCTGCGCTGGATCGGCGTCAATGCGCGGGTGCTCGATGGCGGCTGGCGCGTGTGGCAGGCGGAGGGCTTGCCGGTCGAAACGGGCGAGCCGGGCGAGGTGCGCCGGGCTCGCGTGGTGGCGCGCGAACGCGACGGGTTGTGGGCCGACCGTGAGGACGTCGAAGCGGTTACTGCCGGACAGGTGGCGCGCACGCTGGTATGTGCGCTCTCCGAGCCCGTGTTTTCCGGGCGCGCTGCAAGCCGCTATGCGCGGCGAGGCCACATTCCCGGCAGTCTGAACGTGCCTGCGCGTGACCTCTTCGACGCAACGGGACGGTACCGACCGATCGCGGAGCTGCATGCGCGCTTCGCCTCGCTCGATCAGACAGTGCCGGTATGCGTATATTGCGGCGGCGGTATTTCGGCGGCCGTCGACGCGCTGGCATTGACGCTGATCGGGCGAGACGATGTCAGCATCTACGACGGTTCCTTGCAGGAATGGGCAGCGGACCCGCAATTGGCGATGGAGGGCGAGGCATGACGCGCAGTGCGGCACCGAAATCCGGCCTCGGAGCCCGGCGCATGCGCCTGAACGGATTCAAGCAATCGACCGTCAGCCAGTCAGCGGTCGGGCTATGGCGCAATCCCGACAGTCAGGCGCACCGCTACCGCGAGCTGGAATACTGGATCGAAACCGCGCGCACGCTTGAGCGCGGAAAATTCGACGCCCTTTTCATCGCTGACGCGCTTGGACCACTGGATGTGTATCAGGGGCGCATTGACGCGACGCTCAAACAAGGTGTGCAGACGCCTTCCGATGACCCTCTCCTCGTCGTCTCCGCCATGGCGGCCGCGACGCGCAGACTCGGTTTTGCGGTCACGCTGTCGACGGCGTTCGAGCAGCCTTACCTGCTCGCGCGAAAGATGACGACGCTCGATCATCTGACGCGTGGGCGCATTGGATGGAACATCGTGAATTCGGCGCTCGACAGTGCCGCACGCAACTGCGGCCTCGGCCAGCAGTTGCCGCACGACGAGCGTTATGACGTTGCCGACGAATTCATGGAAGTCGTCTACAAGCTATGGGAGGGAAGCTGGGAGGACGACGCGATTGTATTCGATCGCGCCGCCGGTGTGTTCGCTGCGCCGTCAAAGGTGCATGCGATCGGGCATAGCGGCCGTTATTTCGACGTTCCGGATGTCTTCCTCTGCGAGCCGTCTGTTCAGCGCACGCCCGCACTGTTTCAGGCCGGCACGTCCTCGCGCGGGAGGTTGTTCGCGGCGACGCACGCCGAGGGCGTGTTCATCAGTGCCCGCAGTCCGGCTGCGGCAAGGCAGCTCGTGTACGACATCAGAACGCTCGCTGCGCAGGCCGGGCGCGATCCGGCCAGTTTGCGCTTTTACGGTCACGTCACGGTGATCGCAGCCGCCACGGACGCCGACGCCACGGCAAAACACGCGGACTACCTGCGCTGGCTGAGCGAGGAGGGCAATCTCGCGCGCCATTGCGCATTGATCCAGCTGGATCTGTCGAAACTCGACCCGGACGAGCCACTCGAGTATGTCCAGACCGAGGGCATTCGCAGTGTGTTGGCGTCGTTCACCCGGGCTGATCCGGAAAGGCGCTGGACTGTGCGCGAGATGAGCCGTTATCTCGCGACATCGATGGGCGGCGTGACGATTGTCGGTGCGCCCGCGAAGGTTGCCGATGAACTCGAACGGTGGATGCGAGAAGCCGATCTCGACGGGTTCAACGTGACCGACCCGATGCCGCTCGCGTCCTACGACGAATTTATCGAGTATGTGCGGCCTGAACTGCTGCGTCGCGGACTCGTCTGGGAGGACTACGAGGGTGAAACGCTGCGCGAGTATATCGCGGGACGAGGCGAGGTTAGGGCGCCGGCGCATCATCCAGCCGCGCGGTGGCGGCCTGGCGGTCCGGTTTGACCCGCCGCTACCCGGGGCGGCCGCGCGCGGGTCGGTCGCTTCGGGCGTCGTGTGCAGTGCTTCCTGCTTATATATTGATTCGTCTAAAGCTTCGTAGCGTCTCGCAGGTCCCTGAGTCAGAATGCCCACGGGCGTCACGAGTGTTCGTGATGCCGCGTTGGCAACTGGCGCGACAAGGAACACCATGACCAACCCCATTCGCAGTGAAATCAATTTTGAAGCGCAAGGCCGCCATGTCGGCTATCTGCGATTGCCGCATTCCGTTCATCGCTCGGCGTATGGCTGGATTCCGATACCGATTGGTTCCGTGCGCAACGGCACCGGCCCGGTCGTGCTGCTCATGGCCGGCAATCATGGCGACGAGTACGAAGGGCAAATCCTCGTTTCGCAATTGCTGCGCGAAATCGAGCCGCAGTGGGTAAGCGGCCAGATCATCTTTTTGCCGATGGCGAATTTTCCTGCAGCCGAAGCGGGACTCCGCACGTCGCCGCTTGATGGCGGCAATCTGAACCGCAGCTTTCCGGGCAACCCGCAGGGCACACCAACCGAAATCATCGCTGATTACATCGAGCACACATTGCTCGCCCGCGCGCAGTACCTCGTCGATCTTCATTCCGGCGGCAGCTCGCTGCTCTATCACGGAGCGAATATGCTCGCCATCGAGCCTCGCGATGATGCGGAAAACTACCGGCTGCGCACGTTGCTCACCGCGTTCGGATTGCCGCGCGCATACCTCCATGCGCCGAATCCCCTGCATTCTGCGACCGCGGCCCGGCGCCAGGGCGCGCTCTCGATCGTGACGGAACTGGGCGGCGGGGGCGCCGTGCAGCCGCGCTTGCTGCGCGAGGCGCGTCAGGGTTTGCTGCATCTGCTCGGCGCGATCGGCGTGCTTGGCGGCCCACTTGTGCCGGAGGAGGCGCCTGGTCCGACACGCTTCTATCGGGTGTCAGGCGCGCATCACTACGTCTATGCCTACGAACGCGGCGTCTATGAACCGCTCGTCGTACTGGGCGACCAGGTACGGGCCGGGCAAGCCGCGGCACGCATTCACTTTCCCGATACGCCGCTGCGCGAGCCAGTGACGGTGTCATTCGAGGCGGATGGCGAGGTCGTCTGCCAACGTTCGGTCGCGGCGGTTCAGCGTGGCGACTGCCTGTTCCATCTGGCCGAACCCGTCGAATCGTGAATCGGGCAGTCGATTGTGGCAATCAAATTGCGAAAATGACGCATTAAAAGACGGATAGGCAAACACAATAAAGTTATTCGAATTGCTTGGTTTTTAGCGCGGAGGCGAACGGCTAATCTTGCAGACAATTCGATAAGTATTTACCTCGGATTCAACGCCGCAATATCGGAAGCCGCGAGACTCAAGGAACCGATAAGGCGGCTGGCTTTGACGTCCACCTCCAACGCAACGAACATGAGCTACCGCATTATCGATACTTCACCACTCGAAGCCGTCGCGAAGCCGCTGGTTGACGCGCTGCAACTCGAGTACGCGACGCGCTACCGTGAATTTCGCCGTGATAGCGCTTCTTCCGCTGCGGAGGAACTGGCGCGTTACCCGGCGGAGCTGTTTGCGCCGCCGGAGGGCGCCTTCATCGTGGTGGAGCGTGATGGCGAGACGATTGGCGGCGGCGCGTTCAAGCGCTATGACGCCCACACCGCGGAACTCAAGCGCATCTGGACCCACGCGGACCACCGCCGCCAGGGTCTCGCGCGCCGCGTCGTGGAAGAACTGGAGGCGCGCGCGTTGCGGCAGGGCTATCGTCGCGTTTATCTCACGACCGGCTTCAAACAGCCGGAAGCGTGGGGCCTCTATCTCGACTCCGGGTACGCCCCGCTGTTTGATCGCTCGATCGCACCCGAAGTCCACGTGCATCTGCCATTTGCCAAAGACCTGTTGAACCCGCAGTCGATCAAAACGCTCGATGATCTGCGCCCGCGCGAGCCGCTCGGTGCTCATCGGTGATTGCGCTGTACGGCCCTTTTCCACTTCATTCGTAGAGACCACATGACTTTCAAACGTTCTCTTGTCGTGCTTGCGGGCGCGCTCGCATTGACCGCTGCCGGCCTCGCATCCGCGGCCCAGACGTTCGACCTCAGCCCGCAACAGCCGGGCCGCATCCGCGCGACGCCCGATGCCGCAGCCGTCAAGGCTGTCCCGCCGAACTTCGCGTTCGCGGAAAAGGACACTATCACCGTCGGCATCGTGCCGGCGCTGCCGCCCATCAGCAGTTACGCAACAGACGCGAAAACCGTCGTGGGCTTCGATCCGGACCTGTCGCAGCTTGTAGCGGATGGTCTTGGCCGCAAGCTCAAGCTCGTCACCCTGGCCTGGCCGGATTGGCCACTTGCACTGCAATCGGGCAAGGTGGATGCCGTGGTCTCGAACGTGACGGTCACCGAAGAGCGCAAGGAGAAGTTCGACTTCTCGACATACCGCCGCGACGAGCTTGGCTTCTACGTGAAATCGAACAGCGCTATCAAGTCCATTCGTGAGCCGAAGGACATTGCTGGCCTGCGCGTCATCACGGACGCGGGCACCAATCAGGAAAAGGTGCTGCTCGAATGGGACAAGGAAAACGTGGCGCATGGCCTGAAGCCGGTCACGGTGCAGTACTACGACGATGAAGCCGTTCGCATCGTTGCCCTGCAATCGGGCCGCGCCGACGCGGTCTTCAGCGTCAATGCGGTCCTCGCCTATCAGGCCGCGGTGCAGGGCAAGACGCGGCTGGTGGGCACCGTGAGCGGAGGCTGGCCGCGTACGGCGGAAGTGGCGATCACCACCCGCAAGGGCAGCGGGCTTGCTGCACCGCTCACGCAACTGCTCAACGACCTCATTCACGACGGCAAGTATCGGCAAGTGCTGGATCGCTGGAATCTCGACTCGGAAGCGATTGATCGCGCGGCGACCAACCCGCCCGGTTTGCCAAAGACCTGACAGGCAGACGCGGCTCGTCTGGCCGCGTCCAGGCGCAATTGCGGCGACGTTACCGTTATTGTCATTTGCATGACTAAGTAAAAATCAGCTTTGGTGTGGGCGCGATCGAATACATGCGTCACGCCGCAACCTGACGTGTCGTGAAGGAGCATTTCATGTCGGACGGAGTTCTGGAAGCGGCGAAGTGGGCGGCGCGTCCGCGACAGTACGGTGCACGCGCGGGCAGCCCCGTGCGGCGCTATGCGGGCATTGGCTTTGTGCTGCTGCTGCACATCATATTCATCTGGGCACTGATGAACGGGCTCGCCACCAGGGTCGTGCAGATTATCCAGAAGCCTGTGGAGGTGCGAATCATCGAGCAGGTCAAGCCGGTAGTGCCGCCACCCGTGCCTGTCGTCAAGCTCGCGCCGCCCAAGCCGGTGCCACCGCGCCCCCGTCCCTTCGTCCCGCGGCCCGAGGTCGTCGTGACGCCGCCGCCCGCGCCAGTCATTTCGCATCAGGCGGCGCCCATACCCACGCCGGTCGCGCCACCGCCTGCGCCACTCGCGCCCGTGGAAGCGCCGGCGCCCGCGAAGCCGGTCAGCCATGAGGCGGGCGTCGTGTGCCCGAACTCGGACGCAGTGCGCCGTTCGATGGTCTACCCGCAGGAAGCGCAGGACAACAACATTACGGGCGACGTGGTGATTTCGTTCGTGGTGGACACCCAGGGTCACGTGACGGACGAGAAGGTCGAGCAGGCCGCCGATCCCGTCCTCAACCGGGCTGCGTTCAACACCGTGAAGAAGTTCAACTGCGTGTCGCAAGGCGAGGCCGTGCGTGTGCGCGTTCCATTTTCGTTCAACCTCAACTGAGCGCTGCGCGCCCGGTTTGAGGCTGGCCTGATCTTCCTTCCCAGGCGCGGGCGTGGGGAGTCTTATCTGGAGCATCCATGAAGAAGTCTACTTTTGCAGCAATGGCAGCACGTGTGCTGATCCCGGCCGCTACCATCGGGGTTCTTCTTGCGCCGCAAGGCGCATGGGCCGACGCTGGCAATGCGGCCGCGGGAGCAGAGGCCGTCAATCCCTACGGGCTGGGTGCGCTGTGGGCCAACGGCGATTTCGTCGCCCGATTCGTCCTGCTCGTACTCGTGGCGATGTCCATGGGCAGCTGGTACATCATGATCACCAAGTTCGTCGAGCAGGCGCGCGCGAGCCGGCGCGCGAAATCGGCGGACGAGCAGCTCTGGAGTGCGCCGTCGCTCGCCGTCGGCGTTGCCGGGCTCGACGGCAATTCGCCGTTCCGCTTCATTGCCGAAACGGGGATCGAGGCAGCGGATCATCATGACGAGGTGCTGCTTGAACAGGTTGACCGCAATACGTGGATTCAGGTTTCGATCGACCGCTCCACGGCGAATGTATCGAACCGCCTGCAGGACGGGCTCGCATTCCTCGCGACCGTGGGATCGACCGCGCCATTCGTCGGGCTCTTTGGCACCGTCTGGGGCATCTACCACGCGCTGACTGCCATCGGCATTGCAGGTCAGGCATCGATCGACAAGGTGGCGGGGCCGGTAGGCGAAGCGCTCATCATGACGGCGATCGGGCTCGCCGTGGCGGTCCCCGCGGTGCTCGGCTACAACTTTCTCGTGCGTCGCAACAAGTCCCTGATGGAGCGCGTGCGCGCTTTCGGGGCCCAGTTGCACACGGTGCTGCTCTCGGGCCGCAAGCGCCCGGTGCGTGCTGTCGTCAACGCCAACTAAAACCAACTTAGCCAACTAAACGCGGCACGCGCCTGGAGTGAAACCATGGCCATGAATGCAGGGCAGGACGGCCCGGAGGATGAGGTCATCGCGGCGATCAACACCACGCCGCTCGTGGACGTGATGCTGGTGCTGCTGATCATCTTTCTGATCACGATCCCGGTCGTTACACATACGGTGCCGGTCCAGTTGCCGAAAGAAACGGTGAGTCCGCTACAGACGAAACCCGACAGCATTGAAATCGCGGTGGACAAGGAAGGTCGCCTTTTCTGGAACGAGCAGGGCATAGACCGGACAACGCTGCTCGACCGGTTGAAGGTCGTTTCGCAGAAAAATCCCCAGCCCGAAGTTCACGTGCGCGGAGACCAGACGACGCGCTACGAATTCATCGGCCGAGTCGTGACCACGTGCGAGCGTGCGGGCATCGCGAAAATTTCGTTCATCACACAGCCGCCCGCCCGTGGCGGGTAAGAGGAGCCGGTAATGGGCATGAATGTGAGTTCCACGGAGTCAGCGAACGAGCCGGACGTGCTGGTCGATATCAATACGACTCCGCTGATCGACGTGATGCTGGTCTTGCTGATCATGCTGATCATCACGATTCCCATCCAGATGCATGCGGTGAAAATGAATCTGCCCGTGGGCGACCCGCCGCCAACCGCGCCGCCTCCGGTGGTGCAGGTCAATGTGGGCCCCGATGGAGCATTGACCTGGAACGGCGCGCCGATTGCGGGCCGGGACGATCTCGAGCGACATATGGTGCAGGTGGCAGGGCAGGCTGATCAACCGGAGATTCATCTGCTCCCCGACAGGCTCGCGCCGTACAGCGCCGTTGCCGGTGTGCTTGCGGCGGCACAGCGCGAGGGCGCGACCAGGATCGGGCTTATCGGCAACGAGCAGTATGTGCAATGAAGATGGAATGGCTACACGACGCCAGGGGAAAGTCTCGCGGCCATTCTGCAAACGCGTCGAGTTTTCCGGTTATCCAGGCACTGGCCGATCAGGTGGCGTCATTAAAAGTGCAATGACTTCGCTTGCCATATAAATCGCGATTATCGGGAATATCGATGCGTGAAATGATTAGTTAATTATGGTAAGCCAACGCTGTTATTGTTCCAGTCACGCGCAGACAATGCGAAGCGCATAGAAATTCAGCCTTGGCGACATGGGAAGCTGGAAAGCCCGGATCGGGATTGCCCCTCCAGCGATAATCGATGTGCTGTGGTGCGGCTGAAATAGAAATCGAAATATTAGTTAGCAATACAAATGAAAGAAATTATAAATTGCCATATTTGCGTCTTCGATTCACACCCTGTTCTCGTGTCCAGCCTGTTCGCCACGCCGACTGCGGCGGCAATGACCACCTCCTTCGATGGCGCTGCACTGTCGCCGCCGCGACCACGCGCGGCAGGGCGATAGGCAACCGGGCCGGCGGCTGACACCGCCACACATCAGGCCGTATTTCCACCCGTACTACTCGATGGCCAAACGTCAGCCAGGGGATGTCGCACGCCTCGACCGGCGTGACGGCATTCCTCCAGATAGATCTGCTACCGATTGGAATAATGATGCACGTAACCAGAATCAAAAGGCCCGGTGAGGGCCATCACGGGGTACGCATGAAGGTGCTGTCGTTCGCGGTGCTGGCCGTCGCGTGCAACGGTGCAGCTCTCGCGCAGGACGCCGCAGCGACGGCGGGTCCGGCCGCTGCGGCCAGCGCGCCGACGAACGCGGCGGCTCCGGGGGCTGAAAGTGCAGCGTCACAGCGTTCCGGCGCGGCACAAACCGTGCAGCAGGACACGGTCGTCGTGACGGGCACGCGCACGGACACGAAAGCGAGCAAGAGCCTGACGCCAGTCGACGTCATCACCGGCGAGCGTTTGCGCTCCACCGGGCAGAGCAATCTGCGCGACGCGCTCGTCCAGCTGTCGCCCTCCATTGTGCGCGAGACCTACGCCGGGGACGCGGCCGTGCTCACGGACGCGCTCTCGCTGCACGGCTTGAGCCCCGATCACGTGCTCGTGCTCGTGAACGGCAAGCGCCGTCATTCGACGGCGAACATTGCGCTCGACGGCGGGCTCAACCAGGGCTCGACGGGCGTTGACGTGTCCATGATCCCGGTCGCGCTTGTCGACCACATCGAGATCCTGCGCGACGGCGCGGCGGCGCAATATGGCTCTGACGCAATCGCCGGTGTCATCAACATCATTCTGCGGCGCGCGTCGAGCGGCGGGGAGATCGAGTCCACGACGGGGCAGACCTACGCAGGCGATGGCCTCCAGAACACCACGTCGGCCAATCTCGGGCTGAATCTTGGTGATAAAGGGTTTCTCAACCTGAGCGCGGAATACGCGCGCCAGAACCACACCGTGCGCACGGGACCCGACGACTACTTCGGCACGTTCCCGCCGGGGCACGGTTACTACAATCCGATCGAAGGCGACCCGTCGAGCACCCGCGAACTGGTTGGCTTCAACTCGGGCTACTACCTCAACGACAACGTCCAGCTCTACGGCTTCGGTACGTACGGACACCGGAACGCCAGCGCCTATCAGAACTTTCGCCCGCCTTTCGTGCTGCCGGAGATCTATCCGAACGGGTTCGTGCCGCAGGAGACGATCAACGAGAACGATTTCTCGGTCACGGCCGGCGCCAAGGGCGAAAACCTGTTCGGCTGGTCGTGGGATCTCAGCACGACCTATGGCGGCGACCATAGCAGGCTGGGCATGGTCGATTCGGCCAATACCGGATTGTTCGCGGCGCAGGGTTATACGCCGACGTCGTTCCACCTCGCTACGATCAGCAACACGCAGTTGACGAACAACCTTGACTTCTCGCGCGCATTCGAGCTGCCGCTGCTTCCGGCGCCGGTGCAGTTCTCATTCGGTTTCGAGCAGCGCCGCGAGACTTACACGGTGGGCGCAGGCGACCCGGCCTCTTATGTTTATGGCGGCGCGCAGGCGTTGCCCGGTCTCGCGCCTGTGAGCGCCAGCGACAACTCGCGCAACGTGATCGGTACATACATCGATCTCCTGACGCATATTACGCCGAAGTGGCAGATCGATCTAGCGGGGCGCTACGAACATTACAACGACGTAGGCGACACCACCAACGGCAAGATCTCGACGCGGTACGACTTCACGCCGGCCGTGGCGGTGCGCGGCAGCGTAAGCACGGGTTTCCGTGCACCGTCGCTCGCGGAGGAGTACTACACGAACATTAACGTGTCGCCGGCTTCGGCGAGCGGCCTGCTCGCAGCGAATTCGGGGGCCGCGAAGCTGATTGGCGCGCAGGCGTTGAAGCCCGAAGAATCGACGAACTTTAACGTGGGTTTCGTGCTCACTCCGACGAGCAACATCCACCTCGCGCTCGACGTCTATCAGATCGACATCCGCAACCGCATCGTGCTCGGCGGCACAGCCTCCGGTGCCGAGGCGATCGCGGCGATGGAGGCGGCCGGGCTGTCGGTCCCGAGCTCGATTCCGGCCTCCGCGGTATCGGCAAGCTACTTCACCAACGGGGCCAGCACGCGCACACGCGGCCTCGATCTCACGGGCACCTGGCACATGGGGCTGGGCCATTACGGGCAGGTCGACTGGGATCTCGGTGTGAACCTGAACACGACGTCCGTCACGCATGTCGCAACGGGCGCAAACGGTGCACCGGCACTCAATGCACAGCAGATCGGCTGGCTCACGACTTCGACGCCGAAGAACAAGATCATCATCGGCGGTACGTGGCGGCGCGACAAGTGGACAGTAACCCTGCACGAGACACGCTTTGGCGAAACTTCGAGCCAGGGGACCTACTTTTCCGGGCCCAATGCATTCTCGACCACGCAGTTTATTCACGTCGAGAACGCGGCGCGCTATGTCACGGATGTCGAGGTTCGCTACGACGTCACGAAGAAATTCCAGATCGCTGTAGGCGCAAACAACCTGTTCGATGTCTACCCGACGAAGCTGCCGTACCAGGCGCAGCTCGAAGGCGCGCAGTACGACGCGTTCGCTTCGACGATCGGCGTGAATGGCGGCTTCTATTACCTGCGCGCGCGCTATCAGTTCTGACGTCGATGACTATGCATAGAAGAATTCGCTCGTACGTTTCTTCGTGGTCCGTGGACATAATGACCAGAAGATACTCGAGCGGATTAACTGAAACCGTTTCCTCCATGCGCCGTGTGTGCATGGAAAGGGAGTGACATGAGCTGGTCCCTTTCAATTCTCGACAAAAGCCCAATCGCGGAAGGCGGAAGCGCGCACGAGGCATTGCAGTTCACGGTGCAGCTCGCCCAACGCGCGGAGGCGCTGGGCTACCGGCGCTACTGGATCGCCGAGCACCACGGCGCGCCTGGTCTCGCCAGTTCCGCGCCCGAGATCGTCGTCTCGCATCTGCTCGCGCACACGTCACGCATTCGCGTGGGCTCCGGCGGCGTGATGCTCCAGCACTACAGCCCATTCAAGGTCGCAGAGACGTTCCGCGTACTCGCTTCGCTTGCGCCAGGCCGCGTGGATCTCGGGATAGGCAAGGCGCCCGGCGGGCTGCCGCTCACGACGCGCGCGCTCCAGTGGTTCCACGACAAGGCGAAGAAGCCCGATTTCCCGCATCAGCTCGCGGAACTCGATGCGTTCCTGAAGTGGGGGGTGGCGGAAGACCATCCGCTCGCGGGTGCGGTGGCGTTGCCGGCGCCGCCCGAAGCACCTGAGCGCATCCTGCTCGGCGGAAGTCCGGACAGTGCGCGACTCGCCGCGCAGCACGGCTGGCAGTTCTGCTATGCGGGCCACTTCAACGGTGACGAAGCCAACATCGGCCGTTCGCTCGATGCTTACCGGAGCGCGAGCGGTCGCGCTCCGTTGCTCGCGCTCTTTGCGTTTGCGGCGGCGACGCGCACGGAGGCACGCAAGCACGTTGGCGCACTGCGCATCTTCAAGCTGCAGCTGGCCACGGGCCAGAGCGTCAACCTGCCGAGCCCGGAGGCCGCGGCGGAGTTCGCACGGCAGACCGGCGTCTCGGACTACCGCCTCGATGAGCTGCATCCGCACGTGATCGCCGGCACCGCCGACGAGGTGCGCGCGGAACTGGACGCACTGCACACACGCTTTGGCGTGGAGGAATTCGTCATCGATACACCGGTGGCCGACTACGCATTGCGGCTGGCCTCGGTCGAACGTCTCGCGGGCGCAGCAGTCGCGGCTCGCGCGTGATCTCTCCTTTCAATCCTGCTCGACGGACCCGAACATGACTCAGCGTAACCTCACTTTCGGCATCATGCTGCACGGCCCCGGCGGCCACATGAACGCGTGGAAGCATCCGGGCGGCCCCGCTGATGCAAGCGTCAATCTCGACTTCATCACCGGCATCGCACAGAAGGCCGAGGAAAATGGCGTGGCATTCGCCTTCGTGGCAGACGGTCTCTACATCAACGAGAAGTCGATACCGCACTTCCTGAACCGCTTCGAGCCGATTTCCATTCTGTCCGCGCTCGCTGCGTCCACGTCGAAGATCGGGCTTGCGGGCACGCTGTCCACGTCTTACAGCCATCCGTACACGGTGGCGCGGCAGTTCGCGTCGCTCGATCTCATCAGCGGGGGGCGCGCTGGGTGGAACGTGGTGACGTCGCCGCTCGAAGGCTCCGCGAAGAACTACGGCGGCGAGCATCCGAACCACGCGCTGCGCTATGAGATCGCCGACGAGTATCTCGACGTCGTGCAGGGACTCTGGGACAGCTGGGACGACGACGCATTCGTGCGCGACCGCGCAACGGGCCGCTTCTTCGAGCGCGACAAGCTTCATACGCTCGACCACAAGGGGCGTTTCTTCGAAGTCGCGGGGCCGCTCAACATCCAGCGCTCGCCACAGGGCCAGCCCGTGATCTTCCAGGCTGGCTCGTCGGATGCAGGCATCGATCTGGCCGGAAAGTACGCGGATGCCGTGTTCACGCATTCGCCATCGCTCGAAGAGACGCGCGAGTTTTCGGAGCGCGTGCGCGAGAGTGCGGTCAGGCACGGCCGCGCGCCGACCGATGTGAAGATTTTTCCGGGCATCGGCCCGATCGTGGGCGCCACGCAGGCCGCAGCCGAAGCGAAGTACGAGGCAATCCGAGACCTGCTGGATATCGACGAGGCACTGGCCTATCTCGGCCGGTTCTTCGAGCATCACGACTTCTCGCAGTACCCGCTCGATGAACCGTTCCCGGATCTGGGCGAACTCGGCACCAACAGCTTCCGCTCGACCACTGACCGCATCAAGGCGGAAGCGCGTCGCGATGGCAGTACGTTGCGCGAAGTTGCGCTGGCTGTGGCGACGCCGAAGACGCAGTTTCTCGGCACGGGCGAACAGATCGCCGACGAACTGATCCGCTGGATCGACGCGGGTGCCGCGGACGGCTTCATTCTGGGCTTCCCCGTGCAGGCAGAGGGCCTCGACGACTTTGTCAGGCACGTGATTCCCGTGCTCGAAGCCCGCGGGCGCTATAGCCGCCGTCTGGATGGCAAGACGCTGCGCGATCACCTGGGCCTGCCGCGGCGCGAGAGCCGCTACGCGCTCGCCGACGCGCAATGACCGACTGACCCGCCGCGCAGGAAGCCCAGATCATGAGCGATACCACCCAGATTGCTTCAACCGCGCCGCTGCATGGCGGCCACACGGGTGCGGACGTACCCGACTATGCCCACTACCGCGTCGTGCCGGCGCGTCATCGCGCCCGCACGGCGGGCACGGTGCTGGCGATCGTGCTGATCGGCATCGTCCTCAACTCGGTGCTGGGCAATCCGCGCTGGGGCTGGCATGTGTTCGCGCAGTGGTTCTTCGCGGAGCCGGTGCTGGAGGGGCTCGGACGCACGCTCGTGCTGACCGCGCTTGCCGCCGCTATCGGCTTCGCGCTTGCCGTGCCGCTCGCGCTCGCGCGGCTCTCGCATTCGCCGCTGCTCGCCGCTTGTGCCTGGGCCTTCATCTGGCTCTTCCGCTCGATCCCGCCGATCGTGCTGCTGCTGTTGCTGAACAACCTCGGCTACCTGTACGAGACGGTGTGGATCGGTGTGCCGTTCACGCACATCACGCTGCTGAGCGCGCCGACGACCGACCTGATCGGACCGTTCCTGGCCGCTGTGCTTGGCCTCTCGCTCAATCACGCGGCGTTCGCCGCCGAAGCGATTCGCGGCGGCATCCTCTCGGTCGATCACGGCCAGCGCGAGGCCGCGGCGGCGCTGGGCTTGCCGCGCACGCGCCAGACGTTGCGCATCGTGCTGCCGCAGGCCATGCGCGCCGTGCTGCCCACCGCGTTCAACGACGTGATCGGGCTGGCGAAGGGCACATCGGTCGTCTATATCCTCGCGATGCCGGATCTGTTCTATACGGTGCAGATCATCTACCACCGCAATCTGGAGGTGATTCCGCTGCTGATGGTGGCGACGATCTGGTACCTCGTCATCCTGACCGCGCTTTCAGCGATCCAGGTGCACGTCGAGCGTCACTATGCGCGCGGCGCGACGCGCACGCAGGTCAGGCGCTCGACGCTAGGCGCGTGGCTCGCCCGTTTGCGCGATGCGCGCCGGGCGCATTCCAACGCTGCACCTGAAGCTGACGCGGCCGAATCCCGCGCTGCCGACGCAGGCTGGGCGCAGCGGCGCGTGGGCGGCAGGGTGGGCATTCATAACGTTTCGAAGAGCTTCGGGACGTTGAAGGTGCTCGACAACGTCTCGCTCACGGTTCCCTCGGGCAGTGTGACGGTGATCCTCGGCCAGTCGGGATCGGGCAAGTCGACGCTGCTGCGCTCGATCAATCACCTCGAAAGCGTGGACGACGGCTTCATCGACATCGACAGCGAACTCGTCGGTTACCGGCGCGAGGGCCGCACGCTCTACGAGCTGAAGGAAAAGGACATTCTGCGGCGGCGCGCCGAAGTGGGGATGGTGTTCCAGAGCTTCAACCTTTTCCCGCATCTGACCGTGCTCGAAAACGTGGTCGAAGCCCAACTCGCCGCTGGCGTGCCGCGCGCCGAGGCCGAAGCGCAGGCGCGTGCGCTGCTCACGCGTGTAGGCCTGGCCGGTAAGGCGGACGCGTGGCCGCGCCAGCTTTCCGGCGGGCAGCAGCAGCGCGTGGCGATTGCGCGCGCGCTCGCACTCAAGCCCAAGGTGCTGTTGTTTGACGAGCCGACCTCCGCGCTCGATCCCGAACTCGTGAACGAAGTGCTCGACGTGATCCGGCAACTGGCGCGCTCGGGGACGACGCTCATCATCGTTACGCACGAAATCGGCTTTGCGCGCGAAGTGGCGGACACGATCGTGTTCATGGACGGCGGGCGGGTCGTGGAGTCGGGTCCGCCCGCGCAGGTGCTCGGCAGTCCGGCGCATCCCCGCACGCGCGAATTTCTCTCGAAGGTGCTGTGATGGAGCCGCTCAATGCACGTGCGAATCTCGTGACGCGACGCCGCTTCGTTGCCGCGCTGAGTGCGGTTGCGGCGGCGCCGCTGGTGTGGCGCGCGCGCGGTGCTCGCGCTGCGACGCCATCATTCGATTTCAGTCCGCAGCAGGCGGGACGCGTGCGCGCACCGAAAGATCCGCAGGCCGCGAGCGCGCTCGGCGGCTTGCGGCTCGTCGAGCCCGGTGCGTTCACCGTGGCCATCGCACCGTTCGGCGCGCCCATCGCGAGCTACGCGACCGACGCGCGCACGGTGGTCGGCTCCGATGCCGACTACGCGAGGCTCGTGGCCGACGCGCTCGGCCTCACGCTCCAGCTCGTGCCGATTGCGTGGGCCGACTGGCCGCTCGGGCTCAGCAGCGGCAAGTACGACGCGGTGATCTCGAACGTCGGCGTGACCGAGCAGCGCAAGCGCAAGTTCGACTTCACGACCTACCGGCTCGGCCTGCACGCGTTCTATGTCGCAAACGAAAGCGCGATTCGTTCGATCCGAGAGCCGCATGATATTGCCGGCCTGCGCATCGCCACCGATACGGGGACGATCCAGGAGCGCATCCTGCTCGAGTGGAACCGGCAAAACGAAGCAAAGGGGCTCAAGGGCGCCGAACTTTCGTACTACGACGATTTCGCCTCGATCCGTCTCGCGCTGCTGGCGAAGCGCGTGGATGCCGTCTTTAACCCGGACGCCCCGCTGCTGTACGCGGCGGCCACACAAGGCGGCATCCGCCTTGTCGGGACGATCAACGCGGGCTGGCCGTACAAGGCGGACGTGGGGATCGCCACGCGCAAGGACAGCGGCCTCGCGTCCGTGCTCACCGCGGCGACGAACGGCCTGATACGCGGCGGCCAGTATCGCGCGTCGCTCGCGCGCTGGGGGCTGGAGACCGAAGCGGTGGCTCGGTCCGAAACCAACCCGCCCGGGCTGCGCGACGCCTGAACACGAATAGAACCTGAGACACCTCGGATGGCTGCAGTCAAGATCGATCACATTGCATTTCTGACGCCGGGAAACTACGACGGCGAAGCGCCGCGTGCGAGCTTCGAGCATTCGCTGGAGCTGTTCCGCTTCGGCGAGTCGGCGGGCTACGACAGCGCCTGGGTGAGGCAGCGCCACCTCGAGCACGCGGTTTCGTCGGCGGCGACGTTTCTAGCGGCGGCGAGCCAGCGCACGACGCGCATCGGGCTCGGCGCGGCGGTCATCCAGATGGGCTACGAGAATCCGTTCCGCCTTGCCGAAGACCTCGCGACCGTCGACGTGCTCTCGCACGGGCGGCTGCTCGTGGGGCTCAGCGCGGGTGCGCCGGCGCACGGCCCACTGCTGGGCGAACGGCTCTTCGACGTCGATCCCGGACAGATCGACTTTTCCTATGCGCGGGTCGCCCGCTTGCGCCGCAATCTGGCGGGCGAGTGGCTCGGCGACGAGAGCAGCTTTGTCGAATCGGCAGCCGGCCGCGTGCGCCCGCGCGTGACGCCTTACGCGCCGGGCCTCACTGAGCGGCTCTGGTACGGCGGCGGCTCACGCCGTTCCGTGGAGTGGGCAGCCCGCAACGGTTTCAACCTGCTCATCGGCAACATCACGACGGGCGAGGGCACCGACGATTACCGCGAGGCGCAGTTGCGGCAACTCGAAATATTCCGTTCCCACTGGAGCGAGAGCCGGCCGCCCCGCATCGCACTCGGTCGCGTGATTGTCCCGATAGACGGCGCGGATAGGCAGACGCGCAAGCACTACCGTGCGTTTGCCGAGAGTCGTCACGCGCGCACGCTCGCGCCGCACGGCGAGCGCCGTACGCTGTTCGTGCCGGATCTGGTGGGCACGGCAGACCAGATCCTGACGCAACTCAGTGCCGACCCGGTGCTCGCCCAAGTCAACGAGTTGAGACTTGAATTGCCCTATGACCTCCCTTTCACGTTCTACCGCCAGATTCTCGACGATTTCGCCACACGCATCGCGCCCGAACTCGGCTGGCAACGCGCGGAAAGCCGCAGGGCGGTCGCAGCTTAGCAGCAGCGCAGAAATGGTTGGCGCAATTTGTTCGTAGCCGGTTTCAGGGTAGAGCGCGACAATCGTTTGCTCTACTGAACTACGAGACGGAGTATTCGTTCAACATGACTCGAGATCTGCTGTTGTTGCTGGAACCTGGTTTTACTGACCCTGCTCATCCGGGTGAGCGGTTCGTCTGTCCGCATTGTGCGCTTATCGAAGGGCTGCTGGCGAGCGATCCTGTGCGAGTCGCGCGGCTTGACGTGAAGCGCGTGGCGTTTCCTCGCCCGCGGGCGGAAGTCGTCGCCGTGCTCGACGAAGCGCATCAGGGACTGCCGGTACTCGTACTGGGTGACGAGCATCCGTTGCCTGAGGATGCACAAACGCTCGGCGAGCGGCACTTCGTGAATGACCCGAAGCGCATCCTTGCGCTGCTCGCGCAACGCCACGGCTTTCCCAGGGTGCACTGAGTTCCCCCCGCTTCTGGCGCCGGTGAGGCGCTGTCGTCTGCATCCGTTTTCCGTCTTCACTATCCGCAGGGATCTTTCATGTCCGTTCACGCAGCCGCGCGTATGCACGCGGCGAACGCGCCTTCGCAGGCGACCCTCGATTGGGTCCGCACACTCGTCGCGATCGATACCACCAGCCATGTGCCAAACCTGGGGCTAATCGAGACCGTGAGGGACGCGCTGGCGCGCGAGGGCGTCGAAGCGACGCTGATCCACGACCGGCGGGAAGGATGGGCGAACCTCTTCGCCACCGTGCCCGCACATGACGGCGCGCTCGACGGCGGCATCGTGCTTTCGGGGCACACCGATGTCGTGCCCGTGGCCGGCCAGCAGTGGGAGAGCGACCCGTTTCAGCCAGTCGTGCGCGACGATCGTCTGTACGGACGCGGCACCTGCGACATGAAGGGCTTCATCGGCACGGCGCTCGCCCTGTTGCCGCAGATCCGCGCGGCGCGGCTCTCGCAGCCCGTGCACTTCGCGCTCTCGTATGACGAAGAACTCGGCTGCGTGGGCGCGCCGCACATGATCGCCGAGCTTGGGCGCAGAGGGCTGCGTCCCGCCGGCTGCATCGTCGGCGAACCGACGGGAATGCGGCCCGTCATCGCGCACAAGGGCATCCACACCTATCAGTGCTGCGTGCGCGGTCACGCAGCACATTCCTCGCTGACACCGAATGGTCTGAACGCCATCGAGTATGCGGCGCGGCTCATCTGCCACATCCGCGATCTTGCCGACCAGTTTCGCGCGCAGGGCCCCTTCGACGGTCTCTTCGACGTGCCGTACACGACCGCGCAGACGAGTCTCATCGAAGGCGGCAATGCGATCAACACCGTGCCCGCCGAATGCCGCTTCTCGTTCGAATTCCGCAATCTGCCGAGTGTGGCGCCTGAGGCGGTCTTCGATCGCATCGAAAACTGGGCGCGCGAAAACGTGCTGCCAAAGATGCGCGCCGAGCATCCGGACGCGGCCATCGAGTTCAGGCGGATGTCGTCGTCTCCGGGGCTCGACGCGGCCGAAGAGGCGGCCATCACGCAACTCGTGCGGGCGCTGACCGGCGACCCGCAGCGGCGCAAGGTGGCCTATGGCACTGAAGCGGGGCTGTTCGCGCAGGCGGGTATTCCGACGGTGGTCTGCGGGCCCGGTCATATCGAACAGGCGCATCGCGCCAACGAATATGTTTCGCTCGAACAGCTTGCGAGCGGCGAGCGTTTTCTCCAGCGGCTCATTCAGGGACTGGAGTCCCGCACGGGCGAAACCGCATGAAGGCGGTAAGCGCAGTGCCCGATGCCACACGCCTGAGCACGCTTTCTTCCTGACCATCCCATGACACAACTCCTGTTTGCGCAGGCCGCGCCGTGGCTGCGTTCATGCGCGGGACGTTTCCTGCTGCCCCGTCCTGCGCGCGTGGAGGGCTGACACATGGCTGCTGTTTTGCCTTCCACTGGCGTGGCCGAGCGCTTTGTCTACGTGTCGGTGCACGATCCGCGTGCGCGTCCGCTTTTCGACGAACTGACCTACGAATACGGCTCGCGCTATGCCGATGTGATTCCGGCCGAAGCGTTGCGAGCGGAAATGACGCGCTATCCCGACGATGCGTTCGCGTCTCCGCATGGCGCGTTCGTGCTGCTGTTGCGCGACGGCGTGGCCGTGGCGGGTGGGGCGTTCATGCGCCACGCCGATCCCGGCACCGCCGAATTCAAGCGCATCTGGGCGAGCCGGCACTGCCGCCGTCAGGGGCTCGCACGGCGCGTGCTCGTCGAACTGGAGGCACAGGCGGCGCGTCAGGGCTATACGCGCGTGTACCTCGGCACAGGACCACGGCAGCCGGAAGCCATCGCGCTTTATCGCGCGAGCGGCTACACCTTGCTTTCGGCGCATGACTTTGGCGAAGACGCGCCGCCGGGCTTTCTGTTCGAGAAGCTTTTGCCGAGCACGGAGCGAGCGGATGGGGTTTGAAGCGCGTGGGGCCGGCCGGATGCTGACAAGCGGCCCGCCGGGCAGGAATGTTGCGCACTCGCGCGAGCGGACCTGACATGCCGGATTCGTCGAGGACTACGCCGGGCCGGCTGCTGCCTCTGCGCAAGCGCCGCTCCACGGTCGCGCCGCGCCGCGAGACCGGCCGTGTCGTGAACGATCCACCGAATACGCAGGCGCGTCTCGTTCTTGGCATCTGCGTGGCCGTGGGCTTCACGACGCTGCTGGACCAGAGCATTTTCACCATGGCCGTTCCGCGGCTGCGCGACACGCTGCACGCGTCGGCCGCGCAGCTGCAGCTCATCGTTTCGGTGTACTCGATGGCGTTCGGCATAGCGCTCGTGCCTGCGGGCCGGCTCGGCGACATCATAGGGCGGCGGTTGCTCTTTCTTGTAGGCCTGGCGATCTTCACGAGCTGCAGCGTGCTCGGAGGCCTCGCGAACTACGCATCGACCGTGATTGCCGCGCGACTGCTTCAGGGCATCGGAGCGGGCATGCTCAATACGCAGGTGCTCGGTCTGATCCAGGATCAGTTTCATGGGTTGACCCGCGCTCGGGCGCTCGGCCGCTATGCGTCGGCGGGTGGTCTCGCGGCGGCGGCCGGGCCGGTGCTCGGCGGCTTGTTGCTTGCGTGGGCGCCGCATTCGAGCGGCTGGCGTCTGCTCTTCCTCGCAAACGTACCGTTCGGTGTGGCCGCCTTCGTGCTTGCCTGGCGGCATTTGCCGCGCAGTCGCCCAGCCGGTCGGCGCTTTTCGCTCGATGTGCCCGGGCTTTTCCTGCTGAGCGGCGCTACGTTTGCGCTGATGGGCGCAACGCTCGTCACGCCGCGCGCGGCTTCCGGTTCGTCACAGGCCTGGCTTTGTGCGGCGGTGGCCGCACCGTTGCTCTTTTCGGGCTGGGAATGGTTTTACGGACGCCACGGCGGCACGCCGATCCTCTCGCGAGGGCTAGTGCGTTCTCCCGGCTACGTGCTCGGCACACTGGTCGCGATGGGGCAGTTCGCGTCGGGTCTCACGATTGGCGTGATTACAACTTTGTATTTCCTCGACAACCTTCGCATCGGCCCCACGGTGTTTGCCGCGCTAACGGTGCCGGGCGCACTCGGCATGATGACGGCCTCGAGGTACAGCTGGCGATTTATGGAGCGTTGCGGGAGAGCGGGCGTGACGTGCGCGATCGGATTTTATGCCGTGTTCACCGCGCTGCAAGGTGCGGCGATGCTGTGGTTGCCGCGCGAAGCGATTTTCATCGCATATCCGTTGCTCGGCCTGTTGCAAGGCGCAGCAAGCGGGCTGGTTCACGCGCCAAACCAGGCGATGAGCCTCGCTGTGACGGGCGAAGGCGAAGGCCGCGGCGTGGCCGCCGGGTTCTACCAGTTGTCGCAACGCCTTGCCAGTGCAGTCGCGATGTCGTGGGGGAGCGGAATTCTGATCGGTGCGGCGGCCCGCACGGGCACGACGTCGTCCCGGATGGGCCTTGCAGGGGCGTTGGGGCTCGCGCTTGCGTTTTCGGCTGGTGCGGGACTCGCTTCCGTTGCCGATCTGCTTCGCCGACGGCGCGAGGAGTCCCGCGTGTGCTGAACATGGTAACGTGGCGCGAGCGAGAATGGGCTCACGTGATCCACAGATTTAAGATAGGGGAGCAAATATTCGCTTCATGCTGCCCATAGCGTCCGACAAACTCAAGGGAAAGGAGGATCGCGGGTCGAATCTCCATTTCGACGCAGCTGTTGCAGTTGTTGTCCTTGCCGGTAAGCATGTCCCGGACCGCAAGCCGTTTCGAAGGATTATTGAAATAGCGTCATCGATGGTGCGGGCTAGGCAATGACGGTGTCCGTGCCTTACGCTTTTGGGACTGCTGCCGAAGTTCGGAGGCCAACGTGAAGCACTCCAGCCAGGGTGACCCATCCCGACCCGGCGCCGTCGTAGCATTTCCTGATAATGCGTCGCTCGCTGCGTTGCGGGCGTGGTACGAGGGATAACCGCGCGCGGCGGTAACCCGCTACTTGCCTCACGCCCGAGCCTACGCTCAGTCTTCCCGCGGAATCTTCGGCCACATCAAACAACGTCTGATACGGATCGCTGAGGCATACGGACGCGATGACATTGCTTCGGTGTTCATAATTCACGGCATGGATCGCACCCGCCACGCGATGGCGGTACACCGGGCGATTGAAGCATTGCGGAGGCTGGTTGCCCGCGAACCGCAGATCAACGGCGACATTGGTCTCTGGTTGCCGACACGCGCAATCCGGTCCTTTAACAGGTTGCTGAAGTACCGGTGAAACATGTCATCGCGCAGAGTTCGTGAAGCGTTGATAGATGAACAATCACTTACCCACTGGAGATCACGCGCGGCGCCGACACTTTCACCGAGAGTTTGTTTTCCGTGCGCAAGCTGGACGACTTCGTCCCCAAGTCGCATCCGTTGCGTTCGATCCGCGTAATGGCGAACGAAGCGCTGGCGAAGATGGATCGACTGTTCGCCGAGATGTACGAAGCGGACATAAAAGGTGGACGGCCGAGCATCGCGCCGGAGAAGTTGCTGCGAGCCATGCTAATCCAGGTGCTCTACAGCATTCGCTCGGAGCGCCAACTGATGGAGCAGGTGCAATACAACCTCTTGTTTCGCTGGTTCATCGGCCTGGCAATGGATGACGAGGTGTGGGTGCCCACGGTCTTTACGAAGAACCGCGAGCGTCTGATCAGACACGATGCGGTGATCGCATTTTTCAACGAGGTGGTGGCCATCGCCCAGAAGAAGTGCCTGCTCTCGGGTGAGCATTTCAGCGTGGACGGAACGTTGATCCAGGCGTGGGCCGGGCACAAGAGTTTTGTACACAAGAACGGCGACGATCGGGACGGCGACGGTGGCGGCGCGGGCGGCTTCAAGGGCGACAAACGCAGCAACGAGACACATCAGTCCAGGACCGATCCCGATGCAAGGCTCTATCGCAAAGGCAAAACGGCCAGTGAATTGCGGTACATGGGCCATACGCTGACCGATAACCGGCACGGCCTGGTGGTCAATGCGCGCGTGACACACGCCGACGGGCATGCCGAGCGTGAAGCAGCCAAGATCATGATCCACGACGCACGGCAAGCGGCAGAGGATCCGGACGTAGAAATTACGTTGGGTGCGGACAAGGGTTACGACGCACTGGAATTCATTGAGGCGTGCCAACAG
Organism: Paraburkholderia sp. BR10882; assembly: GCF_040948855.1. Lineage (NCBI taxonomy): Bacteria > Pseudomonadati > Pseudomonadota > Betaproteobacteria > Burkholderiales > Burkholderiaceae > Paraburkholderia > Paraburkholderia sp. BR10882. Next base: position 77,655 of record NZ_JBFPKP010000019.1, read on the forward strand.
ATGAAGGTCACACCGCACGTTGCGCAAAACACCTCGGGGCGACGTTCAGCAGTGCCCGACACGATTGCATCGAGCGCGGGCTACGCCGTTTCTCAGCAAAAGCGCAAGTTGATCGAACAAGGCTTCGGCTGGGCCAAGACCGTGGGGCGCATGCGCCAGGTGATGGTGCGTGGCTTGAAGAAGGTGGACCAGATGTTCGTGTTGAACCTGGCGGCATACAACCTCGTGCGCATGCGATCCCTGGCACAAATCCGCTCATAAATGGCGGAAAGCGTGGCAAGGAGGCCAGAAGTCGGCCTCAAGCCGCCGAAAGAACGTTGAATTCGCGTTGAGATTGCACAATGCGAAAGTTTGCGACTGGCGGGCGCGTACATCGAGGCGCGCCGCTTCCGCCGGGGGTGTATTTCCGCAACCTGTTAAGGCTCAGGGGATTGCCACCATCGCGCGACTGACGTTACAGGTTCCCCGGCGCCGCCTCAGGTGGGCAAACATTCCTGGCATCGGGCCGGCGTCGGCACGCGATATCGAGGCATTCTTCTCGCACCATCCAGCACTCACAGAATCCACACGCCAGTTCGTGGAACGCTTTGAATCGCACGACCACGTCGCTTGGCGGCAGCTTTTGTGTGTGCGCAGCCTCGACGGTTCTCGCGGAAGGTACTGTGCGCCTAAGGCCAGATGCTTGCTAGACGCCGTTTCTGACCGGGAAGCAATCGAGGACTGGCTTGCCTTGCGCGAGACGGATGCTACGTCGAGGGGCATACCGCAAGGAGGTGGAGCGTCTGCTCCTTTGGGCCAATCTGGAACGCAAGCGAGCGCTCTCGTCGCTGGACACCGAAGATGCGATCGCCTTTAGGACATTCCTGCGTCGTCCGGAACCGAGTGATCGATGGGTGGGGCCACGCGGAGTCGTCAATCGGAAGGCTGAACCCTTCTTCAGCCGGTTGCGCCCGTCGTCTGCGGCGTATGACTCAGCGCTTACGCGCTGCGCGATAGCAAGCGTGGACCCGCGAAATATTTTTGACATACTTGCAGGTTGAGAATTAAAAGTCTATTGTGGACGCATAAGTCCAAAAGGAGACTACCTATGGTGCTCACATGAAAGGAGCGCGCGACGCGAATTCGGCTACGACCGGTGACTCGCGCGCCCGTCTTCATGCGCGGGGTGCGCGCAAACCAGCTAGCCGGTCCGTTCTATAACTCGATAACTACGGGAGCAGTGACGAAATGAAGCGTTTTATCCAAGCTTTGGCGTTGGCCGTGACGGTGATGTGCAATGGTGCACATGCCGATACCGCCCAAGTCGTCAAATTCGGTACCGAACCGAACTATTTCCCATTTGAGTACAAGACGCCAGAGGGCAAGCTGGCTGGCTTCGACTACGATATTGGAACTGCGTTGTGTACCGCTGCCAAAGTCCAGTGCTCGTGGGTGGAGGTACCATTTGATGGACTCATTCCCGCGCTGGAGGCGCGAAAATTTGACATCATCAACTCAGACTTCAGCGCGACCGAGGCTCGCGCACGTGTGATCGGCTTTTCTGACATGCTGTATGACGTCACGCGACGTCTGGTGGCCAGGAAAGGATCCAATTTGCAGCCGACGGTGGCGTCGCTCGCGGGTAAAACGATCGGAGTCGTGCAAGGCACGATCGAGGAAGTCTATGTCAGGAAGAATTGGGTTCCTGGTGGCGTCAACATCGCGACCTATCAAACCGCTGACCTGGCGTACGCAGATCTGGCCGCTGGCCGGGTCGACGCGACTTTCCAGAACGTGATGGCCGCAAAGAAGGGGTTCCTGAGCAAGCCGCAAGGTGCCGGGTTCGATTATTCGGGGTCCCCGATCATCGACAAGGAGACTCTCGGCGTGGGTGTCGCATTGGGTTTTCGCAAAAATGATAACGAATTGCGCGAGCGCTTCAACGCCGCACTGGCGAAGATCAAGGCGGACGGCACGCTCGATAGCCTGGTCGAAAAATACTTCCCGCCGGGCTTCATCTCGTTGAAGTAACGTCGAGTACGGTCGGTCCGGTACGCCGGCCGGATAAACTATTTAGTTCCGTTCCACTCCCTGAGCGAGCTCATGGATTCCAAATCCTTTCAAGATATCGTTGCGCTCAGCGAACGGCTTGCCGACGTCGCGCGTGCGACCTCGATGAAGTATTTTAGAACGCCTTTGTCAATCGAGTCGAAGGACGATCATTCTCCGGTTACGCTTGCCGATCGAGAGGTCGAACAGCAGATGCGGGCGTTGATCACATCGACCTTTCCGACTCATGCAATATGCGGCGAGGAATTCGGCTCGAGTCAATCGGCTGAATTGACTTGGCTGCTCGATCCGATAGATGGAACCAAGCCGTTTGTGCTCGGCTTTCCGATATTCGGCTCGCTGATCTGCCTGTTGGAGCGGGATCGGCCCGTGATCGGAATTATCGAAATCCCGGCGACGAAAGAACGCTGGACCGGAACTGCCGACGGCGCGGCACTGAACGGCCGAAAAGTGCGTACGGGGTCGTGCACGAAGTTGTCAGAGGCCAAGTTGGCGGGGACATCACCCTACGATTTCAGCGAGGATGACCGCCCGCAATTGCACCGGCTCATATGGCAGGCCGCGATGCACCGGTTTGGCGGCGGCTGCTATTCGTTCGGACTTTTGGCAAATGGCGGGGTCGATCTGGTGGTCGAGGCGGGGCTTGAACCCTGGGATTACATGGCGCTCGTGCCGGTCGTCGAAGGTGCCGGCGGCATCGTCACGGACTGGAACGGAGATCCGCTGAGCATGTCGTCCGATGGCCGGGTTGTGGCCTCCTGCACGCGGGCCCTTCACGAGGAAGTGTTACGTAGTTTGCGAAGCTGATCGCGCAGGTCGCGAACACAATCGCCACCAGGCCGGAAGGAAATGGGCGGAGGGGAGCTTCCGCGCGCCAAGCCACTTAATCCCATCATGGAGAAAATGGATGATAACAAATGGCGAATTGTTGTTGCGATTGGTACTGGCTGCGATCCTTGGGGCTGCAATCGGTATCGAGCGAGAACGGATGAGTTGGGCTGCGGGCTTACGCACACACATGCTTGTTTGCGTCGGGTCCTCGCTAATCATGCTCGTCTCCGCATACGGATTCGAGGAGGTTGCCGCTCAAACACACATAGCGCTTGATCCGTCGCGAGTTGCGGCGCAGGTGGTTTCCGGTATCGGTTTTCTCGGTGCCGGTGCTATCTTGCTGCGAGGTGAAGTCGTGCGAGGCCTGACGACGGCTGCCAGTGTCTGGTGCGTTGCAGGTGTCGGCCTTGCCGTGGGGGGCGGCATGTACATCGGGTCGATTGGAGGCACGGTGATCATTCTGTTGATTCTCGCCGGAGTGAAGCCACTGGAAAAGCGCTTTTTTGTGCCAAAGCGGCTTCATAATCTTGATTTGCTCGCCGAAAGCGGCACGTTGTCGCTGAACAAACTGCATGACATGCCTGATTTGCGCAGTGTCCGCGTGAAACAGTTCGTGTCCCGGGCGGCAGAGCATGACCCCACGCTAGATCAAGTATCGATCACGTTGTCCAAGATTACGGACGACCAGTGCGAAGCGATCGTTCGGCGGTTGGAATGCTGGCCCGGAGTCCGCCATTGCCTGCGTTCTCACTGACAATCGGATAAAAGCTCTGCGGTATCCGCAGTGCTTCAGCGTCAGCGGAACGCGTTGCTGATTTTGAGAAAACCTGGCGACTTGTGTCGTTGCTCACAGTACGCAAGGTGGTTTGCTGCAAGTGCATCAAGGAGTCTTGACCTTCGCTAGTTATAAATGATTAGAATTACTATCTATTATTTGGAGATCTTTGCATGAAAGTTCGAATTGCGGCGGTGGCCGCAACGGCCCTGCTGAGCGCCCCTGTTTTGGCGCAAAACAGCGTTACCCTTTACGGACTCGTCGACGAAGGCGTCGACTATACGAACAACGTTGGCGGTAAGCGCGTCTACGAGCTTCAGAGCGGCTATGCACAGGGTAGCCGCTGGGGGCTGCGCGGCACTGAAGATCTTGGCGGTGGCCTTTCGGCGGTGTTCACTCTCGAGAGCGGCTTCAATGTGAATAACGGCAAGCTCGGGCAAGGGGGGCTTATGTTCGGGCGTCAGGCCTACGTCGGCGTGGCGAGCGACCGCTACGGCACGCTGACGTTTGGGCGTCAGTATGACTCTGTTGTCGACTACCTTGCGCAGACTACCGCGAACGGCAACTGGGCGGGCTACCTGTTTTCCCATCCCTACGACAACGACAACACGGACAACACATTCCGTGTGAACAACACTATCAAGTACGCAAGTCCGAAGGTTGGTGGCTTCAATGTCGGTGGCACATACAGCTTCAGTAATGACACGAATTTTGCGAATAACCGCCAATACAGCGTCGGTGCACAATACGCGAACGGCGGCCTGCTCGTAGCGGCAGCATACCTCCAGGCAGACAACCCGTCCGCGACGTCCAGCGGCGCAATTAACAATGGGGGTGACGAAAATTTCCTCGCGAAGCGCCTGCGTGTATTCGGCGGCGGGATCAACTACACGTTCGGTTCGGCGACGGCCGGCTTCGCGTACACGAACTCGTACCTGAACCAGCCGCAATCGACGACGTATATCTCTGGCTCGATTCTGCCGGCAGAGGGGACGCTGAACGCGCTGAGGTTCCAGAACTTCGAAGTGAACTTCAAGTACCAGTTCACGCCCGCGCTGTATGCGGGTGTCGCCTACACGTTCACGACTGAGAATTTCGAGGCGTCGTCCGGTGACGCGAAGCCGAAGATTCACTCGGTCGGGCTGATGGCGGATTACAATCTGTCGAAGCGCACGGACCTCTACGTTCAGGGCGCTTACCAGCACGTCGCGGGCGACAAGACGGGTACCGCGCTGGATCTCGCGTACGTGCCGGGTGCAGCTGATGCGTCATCGACCGCGAATCAGTTCGTGATTCGTGCCGCAATTCGGCACAAGTTTTGAGTTGAGAACGTGCCGGGGGGCATCAATGGATTGCCACCCAGTTTCAGAGATGTGAGGCGGTTCTCCACGCTCATGGGCCAATCGGTAAGTAACGGTTGGCTTTTTTGTGCTGTAGTGGCGGCAGGTTGCGGAGTCGCGTCGAGGCCGGCGAAGTAATATCATGTGTGTTTCGCTACGAGAGACCGACGATCGATGCCTTCCCGAAAACAGAAAAAAGCCACCGCCGATCAACTGCTGCTCAGTCGATACCGGAGTATTGCCGACGGCGTCGCTGCACTGTTTTTTCCTTATGCAGAAGTGGTTATCCACGACTTGACGAGCCAGTCAATCGCGTACATTGCCAACAACCTGTCAAAGCGTGCGATTGGCGACGATTCTGCTCTGGAGGAAATCGAAGGAACCGCAGACGACGAGGTGATGGGGCCGTATGAGAAGATGAACTGGGACGGCCGCCGGATGCGATGTGTGAGTATGCTGCTGCCCAGTGAGTCGTCGGAAGCCGTCGGCGTTATGTGCATCAACTTCAATGTCGCGGCGTTCGATGACGTCAAAAAGGTACTCGACTTGTTCATCACGGGCGCCGGACTGGTGCGACCGCCGGAGGAACTGTTCAAGGACGATTGGCAGGAGCGGATCAACTCATTCCTGCATGGTTGGTTGCGCGAGCGGCAGCTCGCACTCAATTCGCTTTCGCGTGACCACAAGCGCGAGCTCGTGGAAGCGTTGTATGCAGAAGGTGCATTCAACGGAAAGAGTGCGGCGAACTATATCGCCAACGTCCTGGATATGGGGCGGGCGACTGTTTACAAGCACCTGAAGCAAATGCGCGAGGATGTGTGACGCACTTTGTGCAAGCGGCACCGCGGGTCGGACCCAAGCGTCACGACACCCCCGCGGTGTGGGAGGTCGATTCGGGCGGCGGTCGGGCCTGCCCGAACGATCCGTTGAATCAAATCAGCTAACTTTGCGGCGCAGGAAGTCGGACACGCGCGCGAGACCTTCCTCCAGGACCGTCCGGTTGTTCGCATACCCGATGCGCACATAGCCTTCCATATCGAGTGCGCTACCCGGCGTAAACATCACACCCGTTGCGTCGAGCAACTCCGTGCAGAATTCGCGCGACGGCATGTCGAACGCGTATTTGAGCAGCGCCGTCGTACCGGACTTCGGCTTGATCCACGAAATCATTGGCTCGCCCTCGACCCACGCTTCCACAAGGGCGAGGTTGGTGCGCACGATGTCGTGATTGCGCTTCAGGATCGCATCGCGATGCTCGAGCGCGAGCGTCGCGAAGTAATCGTCAATCATGCCGACGCTGATTGTGTTGTAATCGCGATGCACGCTAACCGCGTGAATCAGCTCGACCGGGCCGGCGATCCAACCCAGACGCAGTCCGGCGAGCGAATAAGTCTTCGACATGCTTGCGGTGCTGATCCCGCGCTCGTAGAGGTCGGCGATAGACGCACTGTAGCCGCTGCCAACCTGGTCGGTCCCGCGATAGACTTCGTCGCAGAGCACGTATGCGCCGCAGCGCCGCGCGATCTCGACGATCTTTCCGAGGAACGCTTCGTCCATCAGCGATCCGGTCGGATTGTTCGGGTTGTTGATCGCGATCAGGCGCGTCTTGTCGTCGACCAGCGACTCAAGTTCGTTGAGATCCGGCAGGAACGCGTTTTCCTCCCGAAGCTTCAGGATCTTCACGTTTGCGCCGTAGCTTTCCGGAATCGAATAGTGTTGCTGATAGGTCGGCAGAACCGAGATCACGGTATCGCCAGGTTCGACCAGCGTCTCGTAGATGAGAGCGTTACCGCCGATCGCGCCGTGCGTCACGATTATGTTGGTAGCAGATTGTCGGGCGTAAGTGGCGGCAATGGCTTCGCGCAGGCGTTGTGTGCCCTCGATCGCGCCGTAGGTCAGCTTCATCGGACGCAATTCGTCGATCACGGATGTCTGGCGGCCCGTCATGCTGAGAAGTTGATCGACCGTCAGAGATTCGACGCAGGTCTCTGCGAGGTTATACGTACAGTGGTTCTCGTATTGATCCATCCAGCGCTCGACGCCGAATTCCTTGATCTTCATGACTGTTCCCTCTTGAATTTGGGTTGAGCGGCCGGACTGCGGCCGCTGGCAGAGTAAAGCAACGTGTTCTGTGTAGACTTCGCCGTGGATGTTACTTGGTGGTGATATCCCGGTTGAAGTACTTGTTTGACAGGCTGCTCAGCGTCCCATCTGCTTTGAGTTGAGCCAAGGCGTTGGAAACACGGCTGCGCAGCGCTGCGTCCTGCTTTCTGAATGCCCAACCAACGCCCTTCCCGAGAGTCACGGGGTCTTCCAGTGGCGCGCCGACAATCGCATAGTCATGCCCCTCTGGCTTGTCGAGAAAGCCCTCCCGTGCGGTCTGATACTCCTGAACCGAGCCGTCGAGACGGCCCGCCGCCAGGTCAGCGTAAACCTGATTCTGGTCCGAATACTCCGCGATCTCTACGCCGTGTGGTTTCCAGTTGCGCTGGACAAAATCATCCTGAACTGCTCCCTGCAGCACGCCGATGCGCTTACCCTTCAGCGAGTCAGCCTGAGGAAGGAGCCCGGAGTTCTTTCGCGCGATGAGGACCATCGGGACGACATAAATCGCCGGCGTGAAGTCGACGATCTGCTCCCGTTTTGCCGTGATGTTCATTGCCGAATTGACGAGATCGAACTTGCGTGCCTGCAGGGCTGGCAACAGACCGTCAAAGGCATTTTCTACCCAGATGCACTTGACCTGCATCTTTGCGCAAACCGCGTTGCCGACGTCGATATCAAAACCCTGTAGCTGACCGGCCGCTGTTTTGCTTTCAAATGGGGGGTAGGCGGCTTCGATGCCGATTCTGAGTGCTGCGTTACCTTCTGCAAACGCGAATCCTGCCGTCCCCAACGCCAGGGCGACGGCGCAAACAAGATGCTTCATATTCATACCAACTCCGGTGATGATCGAGTACGGGGCCGTAACCTGATATTGGTCCGCGGACCTCGGCGGACTACCTCGCGTTACGAGAAGAGGTAGACGAATTGTCCATGAGAGACAACTCCGACAAGTATCCGCTTCCAAAAACACAATGTCCATAGTAGACTAAAAAATCTATTTTATTGGATGGAGCGGGTGCGACCCGGAATCACTAGATGAGCGCTCAACTGAACAATTTGCCCTGCGTGTTGGATGAGGCGCGGGTTCGTGCTGCATTGCCGGAACTGGATACTCGCGGCGCCTTGGCTCGGATGTTTCATTCCCTGGCGAACGGTCGTGCGGTGCAGCCACCGCAGACGCTAACGCTTTTTCCCGAAAACGCCGGCGATTTCATTACCTATCTGGGCACCCTGGCGGATGAGCGGGTGTTCGGCGCGAAACTGTCCCCCTATGTGCCGACTAGCACTGGTCCCATCGTCACGGCATGGACTGCGCTGATGTCGATGGAAACCGGGCGTCCGCTCATGTGGTGCGACTCCGGCCTGCTGACGGCTGAACGGACCGCGGGCGCGACTGCACTGGCGGTTGAGCATCTTGCTCCTCGCGATGCACGCCGCCTTGCACTGATCGGGACCGGGGCATTAGGACTGGCTCATCTGCGCCATCTCAAGGGGACGCGCGCATGGCAAACCATTCAGGTGTATTCGCCGGAACTCGCCACGGCCGGGGGTAAGCGCGATCTGGTGAAATCGATCGACTCGCGAGTCGTCGTTATTGACAGTCTCGACGCATGCGTGCGCGATGCGGACGTCGTTTCGCTCTGCACATCTTCCGGCAAGCCCGTGTTGACGGACGGCATGCTGACACGCCCGGCACTCGTAACTTCGATCAGCACAAACGTTGCGAACGCCCACGAAATTCCGCCCGCATGGTTGCCGGGCATGGATGTCTATTGCGACTATCGCGCAACAACGCCTGCAAGTGCTGGTGAAATGAAGATTGCAGCGGCCGAATTCGACTGGAGCGCAAACGCCATCGTCGCAGACCTGCCTGAGCTGGTTGCCGGCCGCGCCCATTTGCCATCGTATGAGCGGAACGTTTTCTTCCGCTCGATCGGGCTCGGACTGGAGGACATCGCCATCGCAGCGGAGCTCTATCGGATCGTCGCCGGTACAGCTGGACATTAATTCACAAGTCGGGCAACCGGTGGCGCGGACGTTCGTCGTCGGGATTCGTTTGAGGAGACAACACGTGACCTATCAATGCATCGAGATTCCTCTGCCATCACCAGCACCGGGCGTCGCACTCCATCTGACGGCGCATCGGTTCGGCGGAGCCGATAGCGGGCGCAGCCTGTATCTGCATGCGGGCATGCATGCCGACGAGCATCCCGGTCTGCTGGTCCTGCAACACCTGCTCGATTTGCTGCACGTACTCGATAGCGCCGGCCGGATCCATGGCCGTATCACTGTCGTGCCGTATGCCAACCCGATCGGTCTGTCACAAAGACTGTTCGGCCCGGTGGTTGGGCGATTCGATTTTGAGAATGGGGAAAATTTCAACCGCAATTTCCCGTTACTGGATCAAGCCGTTGCGAAGCGTTTACGCGAAGCGGATGCGCGCAGCCTCAATCGATCCGGGTGGAAGCACTATTTCCGCGGTTTGCTGGGCGAGCGTGACGATCTGAGCCCCACTGCGGCGATGAAGCTTGAACTGGCAAGGCTGGCAATAGAACACGACATCGTTCTCGATCTGCATTGCGACACCGACGCAATCGCTCATGTGTATGCGTCAGCGCTGCAGCGTGAGCGGGCTGTGAAATTGGCCCGCCAAATCGGAGCACCGGTCGTGCTTCTCGAGCCGTCCCAGAGCGGGGGAGGCGCATTCGATCAGACGCACTCGAGCGCGTGGGGGGCATTGCAGCAGGCCGGCGTGTTCGGTGTGAACGAGAGCGGCTTCTCGGCAACGATCGAGTTGCGTGGCCAGACCGACGTCGACGATGAACTCGCGCTCGACGATGCGCGGCGTCTGCTGCATTTCGCCGAATCAGAAGGCATCTTGTCCTTGCCAGAGACGGATGATGCCCGACGTTTGAAGGCGTCGCCCGACGTATTTCCACTCCAGGGGGCTGCCCACGTACGGTGCCCGTGCGCTGGCGTGATCGTTTATCGACGCGCGCCCGGCGAGCGTGTCGTGGCTGGAGAGACGTTCGCGGAGATCGTTCGTCTCGATGGCGAAGGAATCAATTCGCGCATGCCAGTCGTTAGCCCGATTGATGGAGTGATGGTCGTGCGTCAATTGCAAAAGCTCGTGAGGCCTGGCCAGCGTGCGGCTTTGATCGCTGGAGATATGGCGCTCGAGGGGCGAGATCCCGGCAATTTGCTGCTCGATTTCTAGGCGCTTTCTCACGCAGTTCTAACCGATCGCGGGTAAAGACCGAGTCATGGAAATAGAGGATATACCGCTGCCTGGAACTGCGCCGGGGATGAGCTTGACGCTGCGTGAATATGCATTCGGGCCGAAAGACGCCGGCTGTTCTCTTTACGTTCAAGCCGCATTGCATGCTGGCGAGGTGCCTGGCCTGCTTCTGCTCCAGCATCTGCTCAAACGTCTCGTGACGCTGGAGCGCCTGGGGGCTCTGACTGGTCGTATTGCCGTCATGACCTGGGCGAATCCCATCGGCATGCAGCAGGTCATTGGCGGAACGCTCACCGGGCGCTTTGATTGCGCGGGAAGCGGCAACTTCGATCGGCGCTTTCCGGATATCCGTTTGGAGGTTCTGCGGCGGATTGAGGCTGGCGATCGCCCCCAAACGCTTCACGAAGTAAAGGCGCGGCTGATGGAGATTGCGGCGCCTGACCCCAAAGGTGCAGACCCGGTCGAGTACCTTAAAGCGATGCTTCTATGTCGCGCATTTGCGCACGACATGGCGCTCGACCTGCATTGCGACAAGACGGCGATCATGCATGTGTACAGCAATTGGGCACAGGAAGAACGCGCTACTGCGCTGGCGCGCTGCCTGAAATCTCCGGTGCTGCTGCTTGAGGAACATGCCGGCGGTGGCACTTTCGACCAGGCATTCCACGACACATGGCTCGCATTGCGACGAGGCGGTCTGCCGTGTGAATCGCGGCAGGGGTTTTCGGCCGTTATCGAGTTGCGCGGACAACGCGATGTATCTGATGAACTGGCGATTGGCGATGCCGACGCGTTGCTCGACTTCCTGCGCACCGAGGGCCTGGTCGGTGACCGGGAGCCAGTTGCGCAACGATCTGCACCGGTTATCGCTGCGCTCGAAGCGGTCGATCACGTGAAGGCGACGCAGTCAGGGATCGTTAGTTGGCAGGTCGCCATAGGGGAGTACGTCGAGCGCGATACCGTGATCGCGGAAATTGTTGGGGTAACGCCATGTCACGCTACGCGCCGCCTGGAAGTCCGAGCGCGGACGAACGGCATTCTCGTCGCACGGATGCATGTCCATTTCGTGCTCGCCGGGCAGCGAATCGCCATGATTGCAGGGAGCGAGACGGTTCCCGGTCGCGTTGCAGGTGCACTACTACCCGACTAGTGGTTGGACTGGCTCATTCAACGAGCCGTCCTGTTCTCTCGTCGATGATTGGAGGAATCAGATCGTGGATCTGGGATTGAGGGGAAAGCGCGCACTGGTCCTGGGCGGCAGTACGGGGCTCGGATTTGGTGCAGGGAAAGCCCTGGCAGGCGAAGGTGCAACGGTCGCATTGGTCGCTCGAACGGGGCAGCGACTGGATGCCGCCGCCAAAAGCCTCGGTGCCCACGCGATGGCATGTGACCTGTCCAGTCCGCCAGAGGTCGAAGCGCTCCCCCATGCAGCGGTGTCTGCAATGGGCCACGTTGACGTGGTGGTTTTGAATGGAGGGGGGCCGCCCCCCCTGGACGCATCAGATTTTTCAGCGGCGGTATGGCGCTCGCAGTTCGAGACGATGCTCGTGTCGTCGATCAGCATCGCCGGTGCGTTGATCCCGTCAATGCGTGACCGCAGATTTGGCCGCATCATTCTTATCGCTTCCACCAGTATCGTCGAGCCGATTCCTGGCCTTGTGTTGTCAAACGCGCTGCGAGCGGGCCTTCATGGCTGGGCGAAAACCCTCGCGGGCGAAGTTGCGTGCGACGGCATAACGGTCAATACAGTCATGCCTGGAAGAATTGCGACGGACCGTACACACGGGCTGGACGAGGCCGAAGCGAAGCGGACGGGGCGCAATGTCGAGCGGATCGCTGCTGCGTCTCAGGCAGAGATTCCGGTGAGGCGCTACGGCACGGCGGACGAGTTGGGCGCCGTCGTTGCATTTCTTGCCAGTGAGCGGGCCAGTTACGTCAATGGCGCACGAATCGCTGTCGACGGTGGCTTGTTACGCAACTGAAGCGATGCAACGTCGAGATTTGCAGAGTTCCATGATGTCTGAAAAACTGCTCGCTTGTTCTTCAAGGCCGGTGACATCAACGCCCCCGGTGGTCCCGGTAAGAGATACGTCGGGCAGCGCAATGTTGCTTACGTTGTTGTCGATGTCGTGCATACAGTTCGGTGCTGCCCTTTCCGGGCAAGCAATAGATGCCTACGGCTCGCTCAGCGTCACCGCGTGGCGCCTTGTGTGGGCTGCCCTGGTCATGACTTTGGTCGTCCGCCCGGCATTTAGCCGATTTTCACGCGCGCATTGGCTTGCCGCCGGCGGGCTTGGACTTGCGATGGCTGGCATGACATTGTGCTTCTTCGGAGCGATCGAGCGAATTCCGCTCGGCCTTGACGTTGCCATCGAGTTTCTCGGTCCGCTTACCGTGGCGACTTTCGGTGCGCGACGTGGGCGCGCGCTCGTTTGGCCGTTCGTCGCGGCAGCGGGTGTGCTGATGTTATCGCGCAATGGTGCCGGCTGGATCGGCGAGCCGCTCGGAATGGCACTCGCGTTCGGCGCGGGAATAGGCTGGGGTAGTTACATTCTGCTGATGAAAAAAGTCGGTGCGATGTTTGCGGGGCTCGAAGGATTGTCTGTTTCGCTGATTTTTGCGGCCGCTGTCGCCGTACCATTCGGATTCGCGCAAAGCGGTATGCATGTAGCACCGCAGGAACTGGTCTTGACTGCCGGTCTTGCGCTGCTCGTTCCGTTGCTGCCGTATGCATTGGAAATGACTACGCTGCGCCGTCTGCCTGCGTCGTCTTTCGGCCTCTTGATGAGTGTCGAGCCGGCAATCGGTGCACTGGCCGGGTTCATTGTGTTAGGCCAGCCATTGGGTGTCCTCCAGTTGGGTGGAATGTTCCTGGTCGTCTCAGCGAGCATAGGAAATGTTCTGACATCCTAATGAAATGTAACGGCGATGTGGAAGTGCAGTCATACGTGCGAACAGTGAGGGCTGCGGAGGCTTCACGTGTATATCCGGTCCGCCAGAAATTATGGATCCGGAGCGCGCGAAGCTGTGCGACACGCAGCGCAGGAAGTGGGGGCAATCAACAACCGGCTCGCAGAGCTCGGGGGCGGAAATTTTGTTCTGATGGGAGACTCGATCGAGTTGCGGCAGGTGTGGCAATGCCGCGATCGCGGGCGAGTCTATTGTTCCGATAGAGCGTCCTGTCACTAGGGGCCGAGTTTCGTCCTGAACAAAGCGGAGCTCCCCGGCAACTCGCGGCACCAACATCCATTTGCAGCGGATTTTGACGTTCATTTATCAGGCACTTTCACATCAGTTTCGACGACGGCGCCTTTGATGCAACGTACAAACCGCGATCTCAACGGACGTTCTGCATGTGCTGGGGCGGTCCCACGATGTGGGCTGTTGTTGGCGTTTGGATGAAGAGTGAACCAGGAATGATCTTCAAGGATTTTATCTGTGTCAACGGCTTTATCGGAGCCATCGACGGCTTGTTTCGGGCCGCCAAGCGCAAGACTCGTGGCTACACGCGCATCGCAATCATGGGCACGGTGTTGTTTCTTATCGCTGGCAAACTCGACTTCTCTGCATTGAACTCATATGCCCGCCGAGAGCCATTTACCCACTTCATTTTGAAAAGAGCCTTCAAAGTAGCAGAACCGCGCCACGCGGTGACTGTGATGCCGACCGCATCGCCTTTAGCCGAGGCATAAACACCCCGAACGTTAGGCGCTGTTTTCCTTCGACCAGTTTGAGTACCACTTACGGAACGTGTGGTACTGCTCGTCAGCATAGCGTCGTTGGGAATCGCTCAAGGCGTCAGATTCATTGAAGTGCAGCGTGTATTCCTTATCGCCATTCAGCACCATCAGATGCTTATAGTAGAGCACGAGGTCAGCACCTTCATCAAATGACGATAGCACACCCAGCGCTGCCTCCAATTCCTTCGCTTGGCGCCGTGCGGTGACATCGCCACCGCGAGCTTTATTGCACAACGCGACCAATTGCAAAACCTCCCGGGGCAGTGCATTGCCGATGCCGGTAATCGCACCTGTCGCGCCGCAGTTTACGAAACCGTGAAATACCTGCGTGTCCACGCCTGCCATCAGCGTAACATTCTCGTCTTGTGACGTGATGTGTTCGGCTGCGTAGCGCATATCGCCGGCGCCCCCAAACTCCTTAAAACCTATCAGGTTCGGATATCGACGGCGCAGTTCAAAAAACAGGTCCGCGCGCGTAGCGAATCCATAGTACGGGCTGTTGTAAATAACGGACGGGAGCTTCGGCGCGGCTTCAAGAACGGCGGAAAAGTGGGCTTTCTGCGCATCGGGCGATGATCCACGGGAAAGAACGCGCGGAATCACCATCAAGCCTTGAGCGCCTACCTTGGCGGCATGCGCTGCATGCGAAACGGCTTCCTTCGAGTTGACCGCACCAGTGCCCACGATTGTCGGGATTCCCACACCGACCAAACGAGCCACTCCATCTTGACGTTGGGCTTCGGTCAGGAGGGGCCAGTCACCCATTGAGCCGCAGTAAACGACAGCACTCATTCCAATTTCGATCAACTCCTGACCCTTAGCCACAAGAGCGTCGAAGTCTGGCGTCCGGTCGGCTTTGCAGGGGGTCATAAGTGCGGGAATGGTGCCCGTAAAAATGTTTTCGCTCATTGCGCTTCCTTCGAGTGTTCGTTGAATATCAGAAGAACTGCGAGATCGGACGAAGCAACTGTCTTGTGCTGGCGTCGAAGAACCGCGAATAGAAGTCGCGCTTCATTAAATTTCAGTCAGTTTGCACGTCAATACTTGAAAGTCTTTGGATTCGAATTGCCCCACCCAATGTACAGTTCAGAAAGTGCATCGCCATAATTGATCGCCTCCGATTCCGCCTGAGTAATTTCCTCGTCGCCCTGCCTTCCGAATAAGACAACTTCGTCACCTGGATTGACGTGCGGGCAATCCGTTACATCAACCGTAAGGCTGTTCATGGAAACCTTTCCGATTACAGGTACTCGCTGTCCAGACACGAGTACGAAACCTTTGTTCGAAAAAACCCTTCTGTAACCATTAAAATAACCCACGGCAACGTAAGCCAACTTCGAGTCGCGCCTTAACGTAATCGTCTTGTCATACCCGACGGTGTTCCCTGCAGGGAAACTGTTGACCGATACCACGCGCGACTTGAATTGCATCACGCGCAAATATTCCGTATGCGCACCCATTGAATCTCCGAATAGAACTGCGCCGGGTCTCACCATATCCATTCTGGACTCGGGCACGTTGAGGGCCGGAAAGGAGCTCGCGCTGTGCAAGATCACCGCATTTTGCTCCACCTTACTATTCTTGAAGAACCAATCCAAATCCGTTTTGAATACCTCCAACGCACGCCTGATCTCCTCTTCTTCTTCAACGGCGAAATGTGTCATTACTCCGACGATCGTCAGATAAGCGTCCTTGCTAAGTGCGAGCGAATCCGATCTGCCCTGCTGAGTCGACATTTCAATGCCATTCCCACTCATCCCACCTGAATTGAACGCAAGATGAACTCTTAGCGTGCGCCCATAGCTCTGAGCCAATCTTCCCGCAGCGTGAGCGATTTCTGCGTTGCCCACGAGCTCCTCAACTCCGAGGTTTTCATCGAGCGCAGCGTCGATCTCTTGCAACGTTGCTGCACGTACCCGGATAAGCGCGCCGCCAAACCCGGAGGCGCGCGCAACACGGGCCTCGCGATTGTCCGCGATACCAATATAAGCCAAGCCAGTTTTGATAATAGTAGGCATCAAATGACGGATGCCATGTCCGAAAGCATCGGCCTTCAAGACTGCGCAAATCTTGGATTGTCCTCCGATTGCACGTTGAAACGTCCGAATGTTGCGCTCAAACGCCGCGAGGTCGATTTCCACCCATGAATTGCATTCTGCCATGTTAAACCCTGGCTCCGGCGAACAGGGAAGCGCTTTATCTGAGATGGCGTGCTCGTGCGAATTCATATAAGTTGCAGCGAACCCTTTCACGACATTATCGGTCAATTTATAAAGCTCCTTGTTTCGCAGCGCGCTTCCGCGCGACGTCGATTTTCGAATCGCTCAAAACGGATTCCCTGCTCCCCACTGTGCACTGCAAGTCATAGAGGATTGAATCTGTTCAGCTGCCAGCGTCGAAATATGGGATGTTAAGATTGCTGCGATGTCGTCGGACAACAACAATGAGTTAACGTTGATCTCAGAGCTTCTTCAAGAAAACCTCTGAACACTGAACGGCGACGGATTTGTGAACGTTTTCGAATCTGTCATCTGTTCAGCCAACAGCCGTCCGCTAACAGGCCCAAGTGTCAGTCCATGATGAGCATGTCCGAAATTGAACCAGACACCGGGATGATTAGGAGCCGGACCGATAACTGGTCGCATATCAGGCAAGCACGGTCGACGGCCCATCCACGGCGCATCTTCCACATGCCCCCCCAACGAGAAGACCTTTCTCGCAAGCGCTTCAGCACGCCGAATTTGGATCAGGCCAGGAGGAGTGCCGGGCCGAGAGAACTCAATTCCCGTAGTCAATCGAATTCCCGCGGTCATGGGCGCCAAAACAAACCCACCTGCACTATCACAAAGCGGATGATTCGGCATTCCCAGCGACGTCGGGTCAAAATGTAAATGATAGCCACGCTTGGTAGCTAACGGCACCTTGTACCCCAGAGACCGACCAATGACGTCCGAATCAGCGCCGAGCGCAATCACAAAATCCTTCGCGGTAAGCTGTCCTACATCTGACTCAACCGCCCAGTTCGAACCGTCACGGCGAAAACTCCGCGCGTCCCCACGAACGACCTTCCCCCCTCCTTTTTGGAAAAGCTGGGTGTAGGCGTTTAACATTGCACGCGGATCGCGGACCGTCTTCGGATCGTTCCAACGTATCCCACCAACAACCGAATCGCTGATACCTGGCTCTAACTGGAGGAGGTCACCCTTGCTCAAAAAATCACACGAAAGCTTGTAACATTTTAGCTCGTTGGCCTCGCCGCAAGCAGATCTGAGCTTTTCGGAGTCGCGATAAATTTCAATCCATCCCTTTGTAGAAACCAACTTTTCTATTCCAGATCGCTCAATCAGCTTGTCGTGCTCTTCTACACACCGCTCAATCAGAGGCAGCATGGCTTCTGCGGCTCGACGGAGATTGCTCGAACTCGACTGCATCCAATACGCAAACATCCACCCCGCAATTCCGGGCAAAGCATCCAAGTCGTACCTCACATCCGGCTCTCGATTCAAGGCATAACGAAGGAGCCGGCTGAACTGGCGAGGAAACGCATACGGGATCACGCTCGATCGCTCGATTAGGCCCGCGTTTCCGACGCTTGCTCCTGCAGCGGGAAGACGCCTGTCAATCACACAAACGTGCCGCCCTCGATCCTGGAGCTGCAGAGCAGTAGAGATTCCAATTATCCCGGCACCCATCACCACGCAGTCAAATCTCAACTCCCACTCCTTTGTACAAGTATTCTGAATCTTTAGCCCGCGTTAGGACAACGCGCTCGCCGTAACAACTGCTCATCAACCAGAAACCAAGTTTGCGGCCACCAATGTGCAGGGTAGCGGAGGCTGTTTTCGGATCGCGCACCCACATTCGAATTAGCTGTCGGTGTTTGGTGATTCAATCTGTCGTTCAGCCGACTATATTCTCAACGCCCGCCATATAATATAAAGACACCGATTATTTTTCTATCACCCCAAAGGAGGATAAATGTCTAGCCGCTCCACCTAGGCAGCAAGCTCCAGGCGCGCACGCCTCTACAAACGGCCTAAGCGAGCCACTTACAGACCAGTCGTTTTGGTCGGCTGCGCGCAATCACGCAAGCAGCACCTCGTGCAACTGGTCCCATATACCAGCGGCCTGCCAGTCACGCAAACGATGACAGCAACTCATGCCGCTGCGGCGCCCCGTCTCGCGATGCAGTAGGTCCCACCGCAGGTCCGTCTGTAAGACAAAGAGGATTCAGGACGGCAGCTTGTTGAGTGGCTTGCGTCCATAACAAACTCGCCGAAGCGTTGGAGGAGGCAGCAACGGTTTTCTGAGTTCCCAAAGGTCATCGTCGAGTATTGGCTTGGCCATATCCTTTTTCATCGTCTAAAGAATGAAAAGCTAAACATAATTCAGCGAACGTAAGCTGCTCCTTTTAGAGGTTCTTAGCCCGATCAATGAATACGGCGAAAGTTGTTATTTACCATTCAAAGTAATTTTTTCAACTCTGCTCGACTGAAGAGCCCACTTTGTCGCGATTTTCGAATATGTTCCGTTCTCGATCAGTTTATCGAGTGCGCCGTGTACCGCATCGCGCAAGGCTGTATTATTCTTAGCAAAGGCGATCCCCATGGGGCTAATTGCGAACGGCCCGCCAAGCGGCTTAAAAGTGTTGGGTTCGAGCTTCATGTTGTACGGAAGCGTTTCGCTGCCTTGGACGCCGCCGGCTATGCGCTTTTGCTTGAGTTGCAAGCGTGCAGCCGACGTATCCTCCGTACCGATGACATCAATCGGTGCTTTACCGACGCAATTCTTCTCGCTCCAAGCTTTAATGTCGGCAGGAAACGAAGTACTGCGACTCGTACCTACTGATTTTCCGCACAGGTCAGTTGGCTTTTTGAACTCGTTTTCAGTCGAGCTCAGAACATAAAATTGGGCGCCCGAGCTGAAGTAGTCAAGGAAGTCGACGGAGGCGTGGCGGGCGGGCAGATCGCTCACCCCGCTCAACACCATATCGACCCGCCCTGAAGTGAGCGACGGCAAAAGTTGTTCGAACGCCGATTCATGCCAATCCAGCTTAACGTTCAGTTCCTTTGCGATGGCATTTCCCAGGTCGATGTCAAAACCTACCAAATCTCCGCTTTCCGGATCCTTGTATTCCATAGGAGGGTAGATTGCGTTCACCGCCACCTTGATCGTTCTCGACTTCGCGATCGCGTCTGGCAAGGCTTGCGAATGAGCCACTGTTGCCGAGAGCATCGTCAGACATGCAATCAGTGCCTGAGAACCAATGGACAGTCGTTGGGATTTATACATAACACCGACCTCAAGAGATGGTCAATCAAGAATGCACGTTTGGTGTGCGTGAGCTGAAGCTACTTGAACTTTCTTTACTCTGATTTCCGTTGACCTCCACCAAGTAATCCTAATCGACTATTTTTATCTATTTCCGCCCCCCCGAGACTGCATAGTACAGCTATCTTGGTATCGACAACTTTCGTTTCCAGCCAGCTTTGCTGCTCTTTTCCTTGTTGCGTGCGCCTTGGCAGAACTGGTCTTGAAGCGCCGAGGTTCATTGCCAGTCTCGACGACGTGGCAGGGATGCATAGGCCCGGTACACCAGCGCCGTCGTCGTCTTTGCATCCCTGAACACCGCCGCCCACTCGCAGAAGCTGAGATCGACGGTGATCGCGATACTGATATGCACGTAGCCGTGACGTTGCGCGGCGAATGGGACAATCATCGTGGTGCTGCCGCACGCAGCGGACACGCTCGCCGAATATCAGTCGTCGGCGCCCTTGATGTTTATGCCGCGGCGCTGCTCGACATGGTAATGCGTGTCGATCCGGCCGGGCAGCACGTATTTGCCGTCGCATCGATATCGCGCTTGGCCCGCGGGCAGACCGTGTTCCACGGCGACGTCGTGGTCGCCTGCAATGCCCACGCCCGCCTCGAACACCTCTTTGTCCAATGCGACGAGGCCGTTGCGTTTCGTCAGGTCGAATTGATGCACAGTCGTGTTCATCCGCTTGAGATTCAGAAATGCGTTTCGAGGGGCTCGCGTTCGTTGCGTGCATCGAACCACCAGCCGACGCACGCGCGCGCGAGCGCGTCGGTCGGATCGATGGCGGTGGCGTCGAGTGAAACGCCCACGAGCGCCACGGGAATTTCCGTGCAAGCGAGCAGCAGCGCATCCGCGCCCCGTGCGATCAACGCGCCCGCCGCGTGCGTGAGGAGCATGCGGGCGTCGTCGATGCGACCGGCTTTCACCGCGCCGATCGCGGCGGAGACATGCGTGGCCTGCAACGCGTCATCGGGCGTAATGGCATCGATGCCGTTTGCGGCCAGCTGATCATGATAGATGCGCGCCTGCAACGTCGCATTGGTCGCCAGGATGCCGACCTTGCGTGCGCCGAGCGACTGGCGCAGCAACGCATCGATGGCCGCTTCGCCTATATGCAGCACAGGCAGCGCCGTTTCTTTCGCGAGCCGCGCATGCCAGACGTGGGCGGTATTGCACGGAATGGCGATGGCTGCACATCCGGCGGCCTCAAGCGTGCGCAGTCCGTCAAGCAGATGCGGCCACGGCGCGTCCGACCCCGCAAGAAACGCGGCGCTGCGATCCGGCACTTGTGGCACATTATGTACGATCACGGGCATATGCTCCTGATCTGATGCGGCGGGCGTCGCCTGAATTAGCTTGACGAGGAAATCCGCGGTTGCGAGCGGTCCCATGCCGCCTAGCACGCCGAGCCGTGGCAGCGGCATCATCGGCTCGGTCATTTGATACCCCGCTCACGGCAGACAGAAACCGCCAGCGACGCGGCCGTCCAACACGGATCGATTACGGGCACACCGGGAGCGGCTTCGTTATCGGCGCGCAACGGCGTCATGTCCCCGCAGCCCAGCACGACGACATCCGCACCGTCTTCGACGCGCAGCGCACGCCCGGTCGAGGCGAACTCGTCGCGCGCAAGATCACGATCGCCCGATTCGTCCGCGCCGAGATTCACCGCCTGTGCGCCCGCAATGAGATTGCCTGAGCGCACCGCACGGTACGAGTGCAAGTGGCGCGGCATCCCGCGCGAGCTCGCCGCGATCACTCCGATGCGCAATGCGCGGGCGAGCGCCACGCCCATGGCCGCCGCCCCGATAGTGATGACGGGCTTCTTCGTGACTTCGCGCGCATGCAGTCCCGGATCGCTGTAGAACGCAATCACGAAGGCCACTGCGTCGGCCGCATGGCGCGCAACATAGTCTGTGACGGCGACGGCGTGGTATGCAATGCGTTGCGTTTCGATGCCGCCCGGCACTGTATGCAGCGTCTCGAATGCGGCAGGTGCGCCCTGTTCGACGCGCAAAGCGCGCACGGTTTTTTCAGTCTCGCGTGTGACGTCGCCGAGACCGTTCGGTTTCGGAAATACGATGGATTGGGACATGGCTCGACGGAGAAATAAGACCTTGATCGAACGATACGCCCGTACGAATGCGCCGTGAAATAGGCCAAATTTCGTATCTCATAGACGGCATGCATGGGTGTGTTGGACACACTCTTGAATATCCATTCTTGAACTGCACTGTCCGGAATTTCACCAACTGCTCACGCTGCCGACGCATCATGAGTACCACCTGTTGCGTCTCGGTTTTTGCCGCGCCTGCGCATACCGGCGTCATTCCACATCGACAATTTCTTTGACGATCTCTTGCCAAACATCACACGTACGTAGGCGCGGGTGAATGGTTTGAAAGTTTGAAATGTCCCGCTGCTTGTGCGGATTAGCTTCGCACGGCTGACGAGGAAGAACTTTAGAAGGTCTTGGCAGGCATTCCTGCGGCGGTGCGCGAACAGCTGTGAAATCGTCGATCGTGCGTCAGGTCTGGCGTCAGATGTAATACCATCACAGTCTCCGGTGTCGACGATTTCTGCCATGCTTGACGCAAGTGCTGCAACGCAGTTGGATCCGATGTGTGTTGCCGCGGTCATCGACTCGCTCGGTGACGTGCGCTCCTTTCAAGCGACATTTGATGCGGTCGGCAGGCACCTGTCTTTCGAGCTGGTATCGATCATGGTCTATCGGGGTCGAGGCCGACCGGTGCTGGCCTATGACACGTTTGATGGAACCCCATACCATCAGGGGCTGCTGAACTATCTGCAGTTCTCGTATGTCCTCAGTCCTTTTTATCAGGCCTACCTTGACGGCATATCACCTGGTGTCTATCGCATGAGGGACCTCGTCCCGGACGAATACCCTGTCTCGGATGCCTTCAAAAGCGTTCCGGCAGCCTTGTGCCACGCAGAAGAGGTGAACTACCTGACGGACGGTTGGCCGGCGCAACAAGAAGAATTGTTGCTGCTAGTGGGGCTTCCTGATGGAGCGATGGCTGAAGTCAGCTTCCTTCGTCCGCAGAGCGAACTCGGGATAAGCAATCAGGAGATCGAGGTCGCAGCGGACCTGGCGCCGTTTGTATCCGCAGTCGTCAGGGCCAACTGGGATCGCCTGAATCGGGAGCGGCATCAAATGCCCGACGCTGGTATAGATGCCGCCTTTGCGACGTTTGGCCGAGATGCTCTCTCCGCGAGAGAGGCAGAAATCGTCCGACTCATCCTACAAGGACACTCCTCAGTGTCCATAAGTCTCCGTTTGAATATCTCGATCACCACGGTCAAGAGCCATCGGAAGAACGCCTATGCCAAGCTGAACATTTCCACGCAGTCTGAACTCATGGCGCTGTTCCTCAAATCGCTTGCGGCCTGACGCGATCGGCCATGATCCCGAGGAACCGGAGGGTCTCATGCCGAATTGCTCGGCATGAGACTCGCCGCCTTTGCTTCTACTTCTTCACGGAATAGGCCTTGCTGAAATCCTGCGTGGATTGTTCGTCGCGAAGCGCCAGCGAACGGAAGAATCGCGGTGCCGCGGACGGCTCATTCGTCTCAATGCAGGGTTCAGGTGTTCCCCGGGCAATAAATCGACCGCTGCCGCGTTCGGCATGAAGTGTTCCGTCCGAAACGATCACGCGACCACGGCTGATCACCGTTTCAGGCCATCCGGTAACGTTCATGCCTTCGTACGGCGTGTAGCCGGTTCTGTCGTGCAGGTCGTCGGCCGTTAGCGTGACCTGCCTTGTCGGGTCCCAGACGGCGATATCCGCGTCGGAGCCGATGCCCAGATGCCCCTTCTGGGGATACATGCCGTAAGTCCGCGCATGATTCGTGGCCGTAAGCGCGACAAACTGCTCCAGCGTGATTTTTCCGGTGCCGACCCCCTCGGAGAACAACACCGGCAGGCGCGCTTCCAGACCGGGCATGCCGTTGGCCATCTGCTTGAAGGTCGTGGCTGCGCCATATGGCAGCTTGCCGGTTTCATCAAACCGGTAAGGTGCATGGTCTGACGAGAGTGTCTGAAGTACGCCCGATTTCATGCCGTCCCACAACGCCGCTTGCGCTTCGGCATCCCGCAGCGGAGGGCTGCAACAGTACTTCGCGCCCTCCATGTCGGGATGATCCATGGCTTCTTCGGTCAAGACCAGATAATGGGTACACGTCTCGCCGAGCACTCGCGCCCCCAAGGCCTGTGCTGCCTGAATCGTCGCCAATGCATCCTTGGCGGAGACGTGCACGATCATGATCGGCACGTCGAACATGCTGGACAGACGGATGATGCGATTGGTGGCCTCGGCCTCCGCCAATGCGACGTGGCTCACACCGTGGAATTTGGGCGCCTTGTAGTTCTTCTCGACGAGCTTCGACGAAACCCACCGAATGACGTCGTTGTTCTCCGCGTGCACCATGACCAACGCCTTCTCGCGGGCCGCGAGTGCAAGGACGTCGAGCAACTGGTAGTCATCGAGCTTGAGCGCGTCGTACGTCATATACACCTTGAACGACGTAATGCCGGCGCGTATCAATTCGACAAGATCGTGCTGGAGCGTCTTGTCGTCCGTCTCAGACAGAATCACGTGATAGCTGTAGTCGATCACTGACTTCTCTGCGGCCAGGCGCGCGTATTCCTTGGCAACTTCCTTCAAAGACGTACCGCGATGCTGGGCAGCGAAGGGAACGATAGTCGTCGTGCCCCCGAATGCGGCGGATACGCTGGCCGAATACCAGTCGTCAGCGCCCATCATGCCCATGCCTGACCGCTGTTCCACATGGCAATGGGTGTCGACACCGCCGGGGAGTACTAGTTTCCCAGTGGCATCGATGTCTGTCTTGCCCGGGGGCAAGCCGAACTCAACCGCAGAGATCACGCCATCGCGAACGCCAAGATCTGCTTTGATGGTGCCGCTCTCCGTCACAACGGTACCGCCTCGTACGGTCAGATCGAACTGCGTCATTTGGCTTCCTTGGTCGCTGCATCGGCAGCAGGCGCTTGCTCGGTCGAGCGAATGGCTTGGATGATTGACACGGCTGCGGCGGTGCAAGGGTCGACGACCGGAACGCCAAGCTCCTTCTCAAGGGCGTCGCGCATCTCGGTCATGCCAGCGCAACCCAGCACGACGACATCGGCGCCGTCCAAATCGCGAAGCATCCCGCCCACTTCGATCAAGCGGCCCATCGCACGGTTTCGGTTTGCGGATTCGGCGACGGTCAAGTCTATCGAACGCTCTCCCGCAATGGTTTGCGCGATGCCCAACGTTCGGTAATAGCGCCAGTGCCGATCGATACCGGCTCCGCTGACGGCGATGACGCCAGGCCTTTTACCCAGGCGCAATGCTGCCACGAGCCCAGCGTCGCCAATGCCGAGCACGGGGACTGATGTGATTTCCCGCGCCGCAAATACTCCCGGGTCGCTATAGCAAGCCACGATGAAGCCCGCGGCATCGTCGATCCCGTCAATGAAATTGGCGACGAGGGGGGCTGCGATGTCGGCGTCGCGCTGGGTCATGATGCCAGGCGGCGCATCTGCCAGTGTCACGAACCTGAATGGGAGCGGGCAGTCCCCGATCGCCGATTTGACTGCGCGGGAGATGGTGT
Source organism: Paraburkholderia sp. BR10882 (assembly GCF_040948855.1). Classification (NCBI taxonomy): domain Bacteria; kingdom Pseudomonadati; phylum Pseudomonadota; class Betaproteobacteria; order Burkholderiales; family Burkholderiaceae; genus Paraburkholderia; species Paraburkholderia sp. BR10882. Next base: position 102,688 of record NZ_JBFPKP010000019.1, read on the forward strand.
CTGTTACCGCCACCAGTGAGTTCGGGTTGATCACGTACACGCTGTTACTCATGGCCTTTTTCTCGATCCAGAGTTGTTTTTTTACTAATGTATCTGGACGAAATCCATGAGTAAAATAGGCTAAATTTCGTACGCCATAGACACAATGCATATGTCCGTGCGACCGCCAAACCGAGTCATCTGGATCTGAGAGGTCCATTTCTGTGAACTTCGACGAAGAAGGGCAACGGCAGGCGACGATGAGCCTGCGGCAGCTGGAGATTTTCCGGACCGTCATGATAGCCGGGTCGATCAGCGAAGCAGCGCGGCTTCTCTTTATTGCTCAGCCGTCGGTGACCAGAATCCTGCAACTCACGGAGCAGCGTCTGGGTTTTCTCTTGTTCGAGCGTATTCGCGGCCGCCTGCATCCGACGCCAGAAGCGAAGCGCATCTACGAAGAAGTTGAATCTGCCTATTCAGGCGTGCAGCGGGTCAACGATCTGGTGCGAGCATTGGTGGAGGGGCGCAGCGGCAAATTGAACGTCGTTTGCAGCCCGAGCCTAGGCGTGCACTTGATTCCCCGGGCAATCGCGGAATTCAACCGTCGCTTTCCAGGGCTCCAGATTCACTTCGAGCCACTGACACACAACAATCTCATTCCCCGCATTTTGTTCGGCCAGAACTATCTGGCCGTGTCGATGTTCGACATTGCGCATCCGAACCTCGTGGTGGAGCCGCTTGCCAGGGTTCCGATCGTTGTTGCAGCGCCACGGAGTACGTTCGGTCAAAAGAGGTTTGTCGGCCTGGATGACCTGGCCGGTCATGCCTGGATCGACTACCCGCATGACACTCCGCTGGGCAAGGTCGTTGAGGATGCGCTCGATGGTGCTGAGAGGCCGGTGCCAATCGTGGAGGTTCGCTCGGCGATCAGCGCTTGCCAGCTTGCGTTGGAAGGGGTTGGAATCGCGTTGGTGGATCCGTTCTGTGCGAGCGATGCGTTGCGGTCGGGTCTCGACGTCAAGCCGCTCCGGCCGGAGAAGCGATTGCAGGTCAGTGCCGTGTACTCGCACGCAGAGCCGCTGTCCCATTCTGCCCGTGAGTTCTTGGAGATCCTGCGTCAGGTTTTTGCGGACTATCCAGCTTGATCGAGGGCGCCAGCGGGTCGAATTGCAGCCGCTGGCACAAGTCGCGTCGACTTAGATGCTATTGGTGTTGATCGTCACTTTCGGCACCGCGCTACTGGCGGAAAGCCCCCATTTGATCAGCAACGACGCGTAAGAGCCATCGTCAATGGCTCGCTGCATCGCCTTTGCCAGTTCCTGTTGCAGGGCGGCATCGGCCTTGTTCACGCCGATCCCCATCAAGTGAAATTCCAGCGGCTCGCCGACAGTGACGAACTGACCGCCGCTCTGCTTGATAACGAACGGGATCGTCAGGCTGTCCATCAGGACAGCATCGGTCCGGCCTTGCCGCATCTGCATGCGGGCATCGATGCTGTTTTCGGCCGGCATATAGACAGCCGCTGGCAGCCCATTCTTGACGCAGACCGACTCGCTCCAGCGGTGGAAGGTCTCGGGATCGCTGGTCAATCGGCTGATGCCGACCTTCTTGCCGCAAAGGCTGGCGGGCGTCTTGTAGGGGCTCGTCGGAAGCGTGAGAAATTGCGAGCCCGAGCGAAGGTAGTCGACAAACGCAATCTGATCCCTACGCTCCGGCGTGTCGAACATGCCATTGAAGAAAATCTGGATTCGCCCGGTCTTCACCGCCGATATCAGCTCGGCATAACTGGTTTCGGTCCACGACAGTGGACGCCCCATATGCGACGCCAGAATCCCAGCCAGCTCGACGTCAAACCCGGCCAACTGATTGGTTGCGGGGTCACGCATGTCGAGAGGAGGGTAGTTAGGGTAGATGCCGGCCTGTATGGCGTCCTTGGCATGAGCTGTCGTTCCAACCGCGTAGAGCGCCATGGCACAAGCACTGATCAGGCAATTCCATCGAAATCGCTTCGGCATTTGCGGAGTCCAGAGTGGTGGAGGAAAAATGGGCTTTGCGGCACTATTGCGCCGCGATCGTCATGCATCGAGCCACGGCAGTTCCGACTTCGGTTTGACGATGTCCGGGTTCTCGTCAAACATTCGCTGCCAGACCCTGCGAGTCACTGACTCGGCTTCCTGAAGCAGGGCAAGCTCGTCGAACGTTACGACCTTGGCTTCGCGCAACACGTATTCGCCGTCGACGATGACGGTGTCGACAATGCCGGGATGGCCGTAGTGAACGAGGTTGGAGGTGAGTCGGATGAGGGGCCTCATCGCGACGGTGTTCAGGTTGATGAGCACGAGATCGGCCTTCTTTCCGACCTCCAGCGATCCGATTTCGCCGCCAGCCCCGACCGATTGCGCGCCACTCAGAGTCGCGGCATGAAAAATCTCGCCCGGTCCCGGATCGATGCCGCCTTCGGCCATCAATCCGCCCTCGCGGCCGCGGCCAGTACGCCACGTGACGGATCCGAAGGCCATCGCTTGGAACATGTCCTCACTCATGTTATCGGTGCCGAGCGCAAATGCGACGCCGGCTTCACGAATCGGTCCGAGCAGTGCCTTGTGCATACCACGTCGCGAAAAGCTTGCCGGCGTGTGCGCCATACGGACGTGATTCGCTGCCAGCAGCGCAATATCGTCACGGTCGCAGAACGTCCAGTGTGTGGCGACCAGGTCCGGCCCGAGAAACCCTTCGCGGTGGAGATAGCCCGATGAAGAGACGCTATAGTGTTCGCGGACGGATTTCTCCTCAGCCAGACTCTGCGAAAGGTGGATGGTCCGGGTAAGCCCATGCTTATCGGCCAACGCCTTAAGTCGATGCAGCATCTTCGGTGAGCAATTGTCTGGCGCGTGAGCGGCGACCTGACATCGAACCCGATCCCCGTAGGTCCCGTGATAGCTCTCGATCAGTGCTTCGCTGCGCTCGAAAAACTGGTTGCCGAACGCCTCATTGACGGAATAGTCGCCCAAGCGAATTCTCCGGGTGTCGATGTCCGCACAGGCTTCGGACACCCAGAGGCGCAAGCCGGTACGAGCCATGGCGTCGACATACCCCGCGACATGTCGGAATGGATCGACCATGGTGGTCGTGCCACTTCGGATTGCCTCCAGGCAACCGAGTTGGGCGATGACGGAGCGCTCTTCCGGTGTCATCGAATATGACACCGGTGTCATGTACCTATAGATCGAGTCTCCCGTCCAGTCTTCTACGGTACCGCGCAGGGCCATCAGCACGGAATGGGTATGGGCGTTCACGAAGCCCGGAATCACCGCTTTTCCTTTGCCGGATTGCCGCGGCAAATGGGGGTAGCGTTGTTCAAGCTCAGCTGTCGGGCCGATGGCCTCGATGCGATTTCCGACGATGGCAACAGCGGTGTGGTCAGTGATGACTTGTTGCTGCGCATCTTGCAGCACCACCGCGTCGGTAACAAGAAGGTCCATGGCCCGTTCGTCTTATTCAGTGGCGTGGCGTTGTTTGGCTGCGTCGGCAGCTTCGCAGGCGGCAAAATGCGTGGCGATCTCGTGACCAGTAGCGATCCAGACATCCCCATACGTCTTCGTACGTTCGATGAACTCACGCAGGATCTTGAAGCGGATGGGACGGCCGCTGACCTGCGGGTGGAGGATCGTCGTGATCAGACCACCCCATTCGCGCGTGATCTCCATTTCGTCGTTCCAGATCGAGAGCACGTGTTCGCGCGGGAAGAGCGGGCGCGGGCTGAAGCGGTGCGTCAGGCCGTACATCCAGTCGTCAAACGTCATCGTGGCAGGCAGCTCGATGACGCCGGGGGTGCCGTCTGCCAACACATGGCGATACGGGCGCACGTCGTCGCGCCATGAGCTCGAGTACAGGAATCCCTTTTCCTTGAGCAGCACGCGCAGCTCTTCGCAGCTTTCGCCTTCCGGTGCGCGATAGCCCGTCGGGACGACGCCCAGCACGCGCTTCAGCGCATCCAGACCGGCCTCCAGTTCTTCCACGATATTCGGGGAGCCGACGTCCGGCATCAGGTGGTAGTAGCCATGGTGGGCAATCTCGTGCCCGTCACGAAGGACCGCCTCAATCACTGCCGTATGCGCATCGATCGCCCATCCCGCAGTGAAAAAGGTGGCCTTGACCTCCAGATCACGGAACAGCTCGAGCATCTTCGAGATACCGACGCGCGCCTCATAGCCCCCGTACGAGATCGTCACAAGCCGTTCGTAGTTCTTCACGTCCTTGGTCGTCCAGGCCATCTCGGCGTCGATGTCGACCGCCAGGAACATGGCGCTCTTAGACGGGCCGTTCTTCGTGTCGGGCCACGGGTAGATGGGGGACAGCGGGGCACGGTTTGCGGGATGAAGCGGGACGCGAGACATCGTTTTCTGCTCCTGAGGCGTTGCCGAGTTGATTGTGTACGGTAGAGACCAGATCCAGCCCGAATGCGCCGCGGAGGCCGGACTTCACTCACTTTCCGGGCGTATGAGCAACACCTTAGCAATGAAAAGTCATTACGAATAATAGGCCAAAAATGCCTTCCCATAGCTTAAATGCATGGGCTGGATCCGTGGTGCGGCGAATCGGACCACCCATGCATTTCGTCTATATGAAACCAATTTTGGCCTATTTCCCTTATGGCTATTTGGCTTGTTACCTTGAATCCCGGATCGCGACGCATGGCATCTATCGAAAGCACTACGTCACAAGACATGTGCGCCGCGCTGTTGCGCACTTCGAACAGACAAGAGGAAAGGATGAGTCAACATCGCAGGATCGGGCTTGCCGTCGCTCAAATGGGGCCGGTGCATCTGGCGGACAGTCGCGAGGCCGTTGTCGGCCGACTGATCGAAATGTTGCGCGAGGCGAAAAGCCGCAATGCGAATTTCGTGGTGTTCCCCGAGCTCGCATTGACAACGTTCTTCCCGCGCTACTGGATGAGCGAAGCGCAGGCGGTGGAACGCTTTTTCGAGCCGAGCATGCCGAGTGCCGCGACGCTGCCACTCTTCGAACTCGCCAAACAGTACGGCATCGGCTTCTATCTCGGGTATGCCGAACTTACCGAACACGGCCGACGGTTCAACACCGCAGTGCTGGTCGACGCCGACGGCACGATCGTGCGTAAGTACCGGAAGATTCACCTGCCCGGCCATTCGGATCATAAGCCGGATGCACCGTTCCAGCACTTGGAGAAAAAATACTTCGAAGTCGGGGATCTGGGATTCCCTGTCGCCGAGATGCAAGGCGCGAAGATCGGCATGTGCATCTGTAACGACCGTCGCTGGCCTGAAACCTGGCGTGCCATGTCGCTCCAGAGCGCTGAGCTGGGCGTTGTCGGCTACAACACACCGTCACTCAATATCCACTGGAACGAACCGCCGCATCTGCGGATGCACACGCATCTGGTTACGCTCCAGGCCAGCGCCTACCAAAACGCCATGTGGATTGCCGCGGCAGCCAAATGCGGTGCCGAGGACGGATTCCACATGATCGGCGGCTCGGTCATCGTCGCGCCGTCTGGCGAGATCGCCGCGCAGTCGCAAAGCGAAGAAGACGAGGTCATCTTCGTGAACGCGGATTTGGCACTCGGTGACACATTCCGCGAGCACGTCTTCAATTTTGCGAAACATCGCCGCCCGGAGCATTACAAGCTGATCGTGGAGCGCATCGGTGCCGGCGAGCCGCTGCCGGATGCCGAGTGATAGCCCGCGACCGCAACGTCACCGATCAAGCAGACATGGAGAAAGATATGCGCCTCATTCCGACCGATACCGTGGCCGCAAACCCGCTGGGATTGCGTGTTGCCGACGTTGCAGGACTCCAGCGGATCAAGCGTCGGCATTACGGAAGATATGTCGCGTCCATGATGTTGATCGCGATTCTGGCCTACATCGCAGTGGCGTTCGCAAAAGGGCAGATCGAGTGGTCGTACGTCGGCAAGTTCCTCACGGCCCGCACGATCCTCGCCGGTCTGGGCAATACGATCGTCATGACAATACTGGCGATGACGTTAGGCGTCGTCATCGGCGTAGTCGTCGCCGTCATGAGATTGTCGGACAACCCCGTGCTGCAGACGGTTGCCCAGGGGTACGTGTGGTTCTTCCGCGGAACGCCGGTCATCTTGCAGCTGCTGATCTGGTTCAACCTCGCGCTCGTCTTTCCGACCATCGGGCTTCCCGGCCTTGCCGAGTACCGAACGGTGGACGTGATGACGCCGTTCCTTGCAGCGCTGCTCGGTCTGGGAATCAACCAAGGGGCTTACACGTCTGAGGTCGTTCGGGCCGGCCTGCTGTCGGTGGACGTCGGCCAGTACGAAGCGTCGAAGGCCATCGGCATGCCGCGTCTCCAGGCGCTGCGCCGCATCGTGCTTCCTCAGGCCATGCGAGTAATTGTCCCGCCGATCGGCAACGAGCTGATCGGCATGGTCAAGCTGACGTCGCTTGCCAGCGTCATCCAGTTCAGCGAAATCCTCCACAACGCGCAGAACATCTACTACGCCAATGCCCGTGTGATCGAGCTGTTGATCGTGGCTGCCGTCTGGTACCTGGTGGTTGTCTCCGTGCTCTCGCTGGTGCAATCCCGAATCGAGCGCCATTTCTCGCGCGGTAACCTGCGCCCGACCAACAAGTGAGGAGATTTGCGATGACCCGCATCATTCAGGCCAAAGGCGTGCGCAAGTTCTATGGGGACTTCGAGGCATTGAAAGGGATCGACCTGGACGTCTCGTCGGGCGAGGTGCTATGCATCATCGGTCCGTCAGGTTCCGGCAAGAGCACATTTCTTCGATGCATCAATCAGTTGGAAAGCATTGACGACGGCTTGCTCAGCGTAAACGATGAGATCCTTGGCTACCGACAGGTGGGTAACAAGCTTTATCCGCTGTCGGAGCGCCAGGTGTCACGCCAACGCCTGGCGACCGGCATGGTCTTTCAGCGATTCAACCTGTTTCCTCACAAGACCGTGATGGAAAACATCATCGAAGGGCCGACGCAAGTCCTTGGACGTAAGCGAGCCGATGTCGAAGGCGAAGCGATGGGGCTGCTTGAGCGGGTAGGGCTGGCGCACAAGCGTGATGCCTTTCCCGCGATGCTCTCAGGTGGTCAGCAACAGCGGGTGGCCATTGCGCGAGCCTTGGCCATGAAACCGAAGCTGATGCTCTTCGATGAGCCGACATCTGCGCTCGATCCGGAGCTGGTCTCCGATGTGCTCAACGTTATGAAAGATCTTGCGAACAGCGGCATGACCATGATCGTCGTGACCCACGAATTGGGTTTCGCTCGGGAGGTCGCCGACCGTGTCGTGTTCATGGATCAGGGGTGCTTGATCGAATCGGGCTCGCCAGAGCAGGTGCTCTCTTGCCCCCAGCATGCGCGCACCAAAGAATTCATCTCCGCCGTCATCCACTGAAGGCCATAGGTCCACCAAACGTAAGGTCAAATATCATGAAAAGTGCACTGGCTGTTGCTCGCCTGCGATTCGCCGCGACCGCCTTCTCGTTGTGTCTCGGCGTACTCGCGACGACCGCTTCACATGCCCAAGTACCTGCGAACATTCGTATCGCCGTGGTTCCGAACTACCCACCGCTCGAATTCAAGGACACGTCTAGCGGTGCCGTCTCGGGCTTCGACGTTGATCTCGGCGAAGCGATCGCCAAGCGCATGGGGGCAAAGCTCACCTGGCAAGAGACGAGCTTCGACCAGATGGTCGCTGCCTTGCAAACCAATCGAGTGGACATGATTCTGTCTGGCATGACCGATCTGCCGTCGCGCCGGGAAGTCGTGACGTTCGTCGATTATATGAAGTCGGGCCCACAGTTCTACGTTCAGAAGGCTCGCGCGACGGAGTTCGGTTCGATCACCGCGCTCTGCGGCAAACGTGTTGGCGTCAATCGACGCGGCAGTTGGCCGACTGAAGTGGCGCAGTGGAGTGACGCAAACTGCGTGAAGGCTAACAAGCCGGCTATTACGGTTGTCGGCACAGACGGTTCGGCGGACGCTCGCATGCAACTTCGGCAGAATCGTGTTGATGCAGCAGTCCAAGGGGGCGAGACGATTGCCTACGTCAACGGCATCGACAACAATGCTTATGCTGCGGTCGCGCAGCCGTTCAACTGGCAATACAACGGCATTGGTATTTCAAAGAATAACCCGCAGATGGTGAAGGCCGTTTCCGAGGCACTCAATCAGATCATTGCGGATGGGACCTACCAGACAATCCTGAAGAAGTGGAACATCGAGCAGTTCGCCATCAGCAAGGCACTCATCAACTCGCAAGAGTAGATTGACTGCCAATATCGATTCCTAGGGCGAAGTCCTCGAGCGGCGCACTGGGAGGGATCATAGCGACGCATGCGCGGAATAGCAGCTTAAGTCCATTCGATGCATGAAGTGCATGAAGGACGGCGAAGGCCGCGCCAGTCAACTTCGACTGTTGATGCAACGCCGACCTGGCGACCGACATCAGCGCGCACGCACGCCGCTGCGACAGGCCTCGCGCATTCGCGTAGGCAAGCTGCAGGTGGCGAGCGGGCGCGCTCACCACTTTTTTTGCGTTGATTTTCCTCTCACATCGCGTTCGAGGTCAACCGTCACTACCGCGCGACCAATTCGGTCGTTTCGCGGCCAAGTGCTTCCGAGGCCCCGCCCACTGTCCATAGAAGAAAAATCGAAGTGGATATAGAGAAATTGCGCTTCTGAAAATATAGTTAAGTCCTCTCAGACGCGGGGACGACAAAATGACGGGGCAGTTGCGTGTGAACGGCGGTCGCTTATGGGAGCGGCTGATGCAGCTGGGTGAAATCGGTGGGACGGAAAATGGGGGCTCGCGACGTTTGGCTCTGTCTGACCTCGACAAAGAGGGCCGGGAATTGGTCATGCACTGGACGCGGGAAGCCGGCATGAACGTGACCATCGACGAAGTGGGAAACGTTTTCGGCCGTCGCGCGGGTCGAGATAACGCTCAAGCGCCGGTTATGACCGGTAGCCATATCGATACGCAACCGTCCGGGGGAAAGTTCGACGGTTGCTACGGCGTTATCGCGGGACTTGAGGTCATTCAAACCCTCGCAGAGCTCGGAGTCGAGACCAACGCGCCGCTCGAACTCGCAGTCTGGACAAATGAAGAGGGTGCCCGATTTGTACCGACAATGATGGGCTCGGGCGTTTTCGCGGGAAGTATTTCGCTGGAGCACGCATGGTCGGCGCGGGATGCTAATGGCTTTTCCGTAAAACAGGAACTCGAGCGCCTTGGTTACATCGGCAACGAGCGCATTGGCGAGCACGCAGTGGGCGCCTACTTCGAAGCACATATCGAACAAGGACCGGTGCTCGAAGCCGAAAAAATCGTTATCGGCGTTGTAACCGGGGTCCTTGGGATACGCTTGATTAATGTGACTGTAAGCGGCGTTGAGGCGCATGCAGGTCCGACGCCGATGGACATCCGCAAGGATGCGCTGTACGCGGCTGCACCCGTATTCACGAAAATTGTCGACCTGGGGAAGCAGTTCGGAAAGTTTGCCAGAGCGACTGTCGGAGAGGTCATTGTCCTTCCCGGGTCACGGAACACGATTCCGGGAAATGTGCGCTTCAGTGTCGACCTGCGGCATCTGGAAACCGAGTCCCTTCAAGAAATGGTCGAAGCAGTGCGTGCGATCTGCGTTCGCGCTCAATCGGAAACGGGACTCACTTTCGAGTTCGACGAACTGCAATCCGTCGTCCCGACACGCTTTGACTCGGCAATGGTTGATGCAGTGCGACTGGCTGTTTCGAAGACGTCGCACTCGTCCGTGGACATTGTCTCCGGTGCCGGTCACGATGCGTGCAACATGGCCAAAGTGGCTCCGACCGCGATGATTTTCGTTCCGTGCCGCGACGGCATTAGTCACAATGAAATCGCGTGGGCCGCACCGGAGCATCTCGAGGCGGGGGCGAACGTGTTGCTCGGCGCGATGCTTCATCAGGCGGGAGTTTGAAATGGCGGACAAAAAATCGTTAGCGCCGTCTTTGGAGGCTCAGATTTGCGACTCGGTTGATGATGGTTTCGACACTCAGCTGAACATACTGAGTGACCTCGTCCGCATACCTTCGCAGCGCGGCGACGAGGAGGCGCAGCGCTATATGGCAAAGCTATATACCGAACGCAATCTCGAAGTGGACAGCTGGAAGGTCGAAGTCGACGCGATTCGACATCTTCCAGGCTTCTCGCCCGTCGCAGTCAGTTACGACAACGCTGTGAACGTTGTCGGCACTCATCGAAGCCGCACGCGCCGGGGGCGCTCGCTCATCCTTAACGGTCACATTGACGTGGTTCCGGTTGGCCCTCTGGACCAATGGACGAAAGACCCCTACGGCGCACTGATTCAAGACGGTTGGATGTACGGCAGAGGCGCCGGGGATATGAAGGCGGGCCTTATCGCCTGCATTTCGGCGCTTGATGCTCTCTCGCGTTTAGGACTGCAACCGGCGGCGGACGTTTTTCTCCAATCCGTAGTGGAAGAGGAGTGCACCGGCAACGGAGCACTCGCGTGCCTCGCGCGAGGCTACAAGGCCGAGGCGGCGTTCATTCCCGAGCCTCTCGAGCCGAAGCTCATGAGAGCCCAAGTCGGGCCAATGTGGTTCCAAGTGCAGGTCGCTGGCGACCCGCAGCATGCGTCCGCAGCATTTTCGGGTGCAGGTGCAAACGCGATCGAGAAAGCAATTGTGCTCATTCAGGCGCTACGCGAACTCGAGGAACGGTGGAATGCGCGCAAGCGCGAACACAGACATTTCTGCAACCACCCGCATCCCATCCGATTCAATCTCGGGAAAATCGTGGGTGGCGATTGGCCGTCTAGTGTTCCCGCGTGGTGCCACTTCGACATGCGCGTGGCCGTCTATCCGGGGCAAGGTCTTGAGGAGACACGTCGGGAGATTGAAGCATTTATCGCTGACGTTGCTGCGAGCGACCCATTCCTGAAGCATCAGCCGCCGAAAGTTGTGTACCACGGCTTCATGGCCGAAGGCTACGTGCTGGAGAATTCCGAGGAGGTCGAGACGGTGCTTCATGATGCGCATAGGACTGTGTTTGGCGAAGAACTGCAAGAACACGTGACCTCAGCAGCAACTGACGCGCGCTTCTTCGGACTTTATGCGGACACACCAGCCATCGTCTACGGCCCTCATTGCCGAATGCCACATGGTTACGACGAGGCGGTGAGCCTCGAATCACTCAAACAGGTTACGAAGACTCTCGCCCTCTTCATTGCGGGTTGGTGCGGTACCGAGGAGAAAATGTCTTGAAAGCAGAAAGTCACGACCTCTTGAACGATGAGTTGTTCAACGCTCCAACTATCCATTGGACGGTAGTGGAAGCAGAGGCAGTTGTTGAGAAGGTATACGGGAAGCAGGTTCATGCAACGCTCCTCAGCGGCGAGCGCGACCAGAACTTCCTGGTTGAGACAAGAGAGCGAGAGCGCTTTTTGCTCAAAATAACGCATCCCGCCGAGGACCCTGCAGTAACCGTCTTCCAAACGAAGGTGCAAGAACGTCTGCTGTCAGCTGACGATGCACTGCCGGTGCCGAGCATTTTTCCGGCACATAGTGGCGAGTCGATTCATTGGCATGACGGCCAGGACGGCGTCCGTCAGGCCATTCGACTCATGACATTCATGCCCGGGACGCCATTGAATAAGTTGAAACGGAGCAAGACCCAGCGCTTGGCGCTAGGACGTGCACTGGCGCACTTTGACCTTGCTTTGGAAGGGTTCGCCACCGTGTTGCCGAACCAAGACTTGCTCTGGAACACGGCTCGAGCCGACCGCCTTCGAGGTCTCATCGAATTCATCGAAGACAAAGACAGGCATGCTCTGGCACTACGGCAGATGGACCGCTTTGAAGGAGTTGTACTCCCGCGTCTCGATGGGTTACGACGACAGGTCATTCACAACGACCTGAATGCATACAACGTCATGATGGACGAGTCTCGCCCTCATGTGGTGACCGCAATTCTGGACTTTGGCGATATTGTCGAGGCACCGCTGGTCGTCGATGTTGCCGTGGCGAGTGCATACCAACTCGCATCAACCTCGAACCCGCTTGAGACGGCGGCGCAGGTAGTCGCTGGTTACCACTCTGTCAACCCTTTGACCGAAGACGAAATCGAGTTGATTCCCGAGTTGATAGCGGCCCGGCTTCTTACGACCGTGTGCATCACGGGTTGGCGGGCGGCGCTCCACCCAGAAAATCGGGATTACATCCTGCGCAACAACCCACTCTCCTGGGACGGACTCACGCGGTTGGAGTCGCTGTCGCAGGCTGACGCATTAGGCACCATTCACGGTGCCATTCATTCGCTTGAGGAGTTTTAAGATGGGGACCGACAAGTCGATGCTGAACGCGTTCGACCCGAGCAAAGCGTCAGCGCTTACCGAAGAACAAAAACGGATGATTGAGCGTCGCCGCGCGCTATTGGGGCCGTCTTACCGGCTCTTCTACGAGAATCCGTTGGAGCTGGTCCGCGGCTCGGGAGTGCGTTTGTATGACAAGGCGGGTAATGAGTACCTCGACGCCTATAACAACGTCGCGTCGGTGGGGCACGCCCATCCTCGAGTGGTTTCCGCCATCAGTGAGCAGGCAGCCATCCTGAACACGCATACGCGGTATCTGCACGACGGCATTCTCGCTTACGCTGAGCGCCTGTTGGCAGCCTTTCCATCGGAGCTGTCGCAGGTGATGTTCACCTGTACTGGAAGCGAAGCGAACGATCTGGCGCTGCGAGTCGCTCGCCGATACACAGGCGGAACCGGGGTTATTGTTACGAAGCTCGCCTACCACGGCGTGACTGCGTCCATCGCCGAAGTTTCGCCTTCGCTTGGATCGGCTGTTCCGCTCGGAGCCGCAATCCGCACTGTTCCAGCCCCCGATTCATACCGTGGAAAGGCGTCGGAAATCGGCGCGGGCTTCGCCGCCGACGTTAAGGCAGCGATTGCCGACATGAAGCGTCACGGCATCAAGCCCGCGGCGCTTCTCTTCGATACGATTTTTTCAAGCGACGGTGTGTTCACCGACCCACTAGGGATGTTGGGCGAGGCCGTGGACGCTGTTCGAGAGGCGGGGGGAATCTTCATCGCAGACGAAGTGCAGGCGGGATTCGGGCGGACGGGCTCCGAAATGTGGGGCTTCCAGCGTCACAGTCTAATTCCCGACCTGGTGACCATGGGCAAGCCGATGGGCAATGGTCACCCGATTGCAGCAATGGTCGCTCAGCCGCGAGTCTTGAAAGAGTTTGGCGAAGAAGCTCGTTACTTCAATACGTTCGGTGGCAACCCTGTCTCGTGCGCGGCGGCTATGGCGACACTGGATGTCATACAGTCGGAGGGACTTCGTGAAAATGCGCGAGCAGTGGGTGAGTACCTGCGGCAGGGATTCCGGGATTTGGCGGAGAAGTACCGTTTCATTGGTGACGTACGCGGCGACGGTCTTTTCCTCGGAGTTGAACTCGTCGACGAGCGCGAGACTAAGGCGCCTGCACGAGAAGCCACGGCATGGTTCGTGAATGGGATGAGGGAAGAACGCGTTCTTATCAGTGCAACGGGCATTAACGGAAACGTGCTCAAGGTTCGCCCGCCGCTGCCGTTCACGACGAAAGATGCTGACCTTCTTCTTGCCGCCGCTCAGCGCGTTTGCGGCCGAATGAATATCCGCTAGCTGCGCAGAACCAGAGAGTCATCTCTTCTTCAATGCGTGTTCTATGGCTTGAGCCAGGCGTACAACGCCTGGCTCAATGTTTTCCAAAGAAACGCCGCCAAAGCCGAGAACGATAGCGTTGACGCGCGCTGTTTGATTCGGGGCCACAAAGTGTGGTCGTCGAAGTATAAGACCAAGCCGCGTTGCCTCCTCGGCCAATCGAGCCATGTCTACGCTCGGGCGGAGCTGACCAAAACAGTGCAGGCCAGCTTTTGCCGTTGACAGCGAAATCTGCTCGCCAATTCTTCGATCTATAGCTACGCGCAGCGCCTCTTGTCGGCTTGCGTACTCGAGCCGCATCCGTCGGATGTGTTGGGAGAAATGTCCGTCTGAAATCAAGTCGGCGAGAGCCGCCTGAATGTGGAGCTGTCCGGGTCGATAGATTTCGGCACATGCGTTCGAAAAGGCCTTTGCGAGAGGGCGAGGGACGACCATGTAGCTCATGCGCATGCCGGGAAACGTCGCCTTGCTAAACGTACCCATATAGATAACGTGACCGTCGGCGTCTAGCCCTTGCAACGATGGCAGCGGTGTACCGTCGTAGCGGAACTCACTATCGTAATCGTCTTCGAGAATCCAGATGCCATGCTCCCGTGCCAGTTCGAGGAGCTCGAGCCGACGCGATAGTGGCATAACAACTCCGGTCGGATATTGGTGCGACGGGCTCACTGCTGCCAACTTCGTGCGGTTGGAAATCTCGCTGTGTCGCAGGTCTGCGCCGCTCGCATCTACCTGGAGCGGCTCAACCACGACTCCGGCAGCAGTCAAGACTGACGGGAATGCCCAATGGCAAGGGTCTTCAACGAGCGCGCGGTCCCCGACGTCTGCGAGCATTCTCGCGCAAAGGTCAATGGACTGGTGCGTGCCTGTGGTAACGATGACTTGCTCTGCGTCGCAGACTACTGACCTAGAAATGCCAAGATAATTTGCTATCGCTTCGCGTAACGGAAAATAGCCAGCCCCATCGCTTGCGTATCCTGCCAAGCCAAGGTTACTTTTCGAAATGTGTCGGTTGAGTAAGCGCTTCCAGATGTGAAATGGGAACAGCGACGCATCTGCCACTCCTGGTACGAAGGCGCCTGCATGTTGGGGCAATCCTCCTCTGCCTCGGCTCAACGCCTCCCCCCTGCTTGCAATCGCGCCCCACGCTTTCACTGGGGTAGAAGGGCCAGGTGCCGCTCGGGGGCTGGCTCCTGTCTCTGCGACAAAGGTCCCGCTACCTGTCGTCGTCGTCAAATACGATTCTGCAACCAGGCGGTCGTACGCCAGCGAGACTGTAATGCGAGAGATTCCGAGCTCCAACGCCAGTTGTCTCGATGACGGCATCTTCTGCCCGGGAACGAGTGTGTGGTCCAAGACTGCGCGACGCACAACTTCGTAAATCTGACGCTGTAAGGACGTGGAGCCGTCCCGAGAGAGGGCCCCCGAAAGCAAGTCAGAGAGCAGGATTTCCTTCATCGTAAGTGGCCTTATGACTGGCATTGTGCTGGCTATATAACTTATAGCCATCGGCTGATATCGTCAATGTCAGATTCGGGCGGATTCGAACAAGGCCCGCAATCGAGGTGCGGTTCGGCAGGGAAGTTGCGCAAGCACGGCGCCGGGCTAGCTGACTATTAAATTGGAGACGTACATGGACGCATCGGTGAGACATCAACCGTTCCGGGCAGCGATTGCAGCCTTTCTGGGAACAATGATCGAGTGGTATGACTTCTATTGCTACGGTACCGCCGCGGCGCTCGTGTTCGGGGAGGTCTTTTTTGCCACTGATGACCCCTTTCTAAGCACGCTTGCGTCGCTTGGCACTTTTGCAGTTGGATTCATCGCGAGACCGTTTGGGGCGTTGATTTTCGGGCATCTCGGCGACAAGATTGGCCGTAAGAAGAGCCTCATCATTACGCTCTTGCTCATGGGCTCCGCAACAACCCTCATAGGGCTCATCCCTGGGTATAAGTCCATCGGATTCGCCGCCGCGGTCTTGCTCGTCACGCTGAGACTGATTCAGGGGATTGCAGTGGGCGGGGAGTGGGGAGGCGCCGTTCTTATTGCTAGCGAGCACGCGCCGGCGAAGTGGCGGACTATCATTGCGTCTGCACCTCAGTACGGTAGCCCCGTTGGTCTTATTCTCGCGACGCTGGTGTTTCGCGCGGTTTCAAGCCTTCCTGAGGCCGACTATCATTCGTGGGGCTGGCGCATTCCCTTCCTGATCAGCGGTCTGCTCGTTGTCCTGGCATTCATCATCCGTCGCACCGTTGAAGAGAGCCCGGAATTGCAGAAGCGTAAGGCTGCTGGGCATATCAGCGATGTCGCGCCAGTTCGGCTGCTTCTTCGCTCTCACAAGAAAGCGTTGCTCCTGGGCATTTCGTTTTGCATGTTGGGCATCTCGGGCTTTTACTTCGTGACGACCCTGATGATTACCTACACGACAACGTATCTGAAGGTGTCGAAGCCGGACATTCTCGACATCATCGCATGGACTGGGGTCGTAGAGTTGGTCGCATATCCAGTTGGCTCTTTCCTCGCACATAAGTTTGGCGAGCGGAAGTTCCTGTTGCTTGTGACGGGCGGTGCAGTGTTGTGGGCACTTCCAATGATGCAGCTGGTGGCCTCGGGCGACTTGCGCAACATAACGATTGCCATTCTTGTTGCGACTGCAATCATTGGCAGTTACTACGCGGTCCTGTCCGCATATTTGCCTCGTGCGTTTCCGGTGGAAATGCGCTACACGGGCATCTCCCTGAGCTTTCAGCTTTGCGGCGCAATCTTTGGTGGCACGACGCCGCTCATCGGGTTGTGGATCGCGAAAACGTGGCCGGCGCAATGGTTGCCGCTCGGAATCATGTTCCTTGTCATCACCGGCGCGACCTTTGTTGCAACCGTTTTCTTGCCCACGCAGGAGTCACGAAAGGGTGCCCACCTCGGACCCGAATCGGAATCGCTGTCTTCTCTCTGAGCGTTTTGCGTTCAGGGGCGACTCTGATATCACTGCTTCAAAGTTTAAAGAGCCAGACTTGGGCGACTTCTTTCCACCCAAATGACGGCCTTTTGCTCCCACTCGACGATAGCCGAATTCTGAACGTGCTCTCGCGATCGTTTACTTTTACACTCAGTAGGCTCAAACATGGCATTCGATGGTGACAAGCTCGCCGCGTTGCGCGAGAAGTTCGGTGGCGCAAACGAGATGAAAATTTATGACCCGCATTTCAACGCGGTCGCGGCAAACGTGATTGATAAGAACGGTACGCGATACGCGCCGTTCGCGGGCGTGTCCACTTTTCTTGATGTTCCATTGCGCAACGTCAACTGGGAACAACCGGAACTCGACGGCCTCGACGGCCTCGACGTGGCGATTCTAGGTGTTCCAATGGACTTGGGCGTGAGCAACCGCAACGGTGCGCGCTTCGGTCCCCGTTCCATACGGACAATCGAGCGTATCGGCCCATACAATCACGTGCTCAAGTCGGTCCCCACGCGTGAAATCGCAGTCGCTGACATTGGCGATGTGCCGTTTCGGTCACGTTTCGACCTTCTCCAGTGTCATCGTGATATTGAAAAGACGATTCGCTCGATCGTAGCTGCGGGAGTTATTCCGCTGTCGGTCGGCGGCGACCACTCCGTCACGCTTCCAATTCTCCGGGCCCTCGGGGAGCGCCAGCCAGTCGGCTTGGTACATATCGACGCACATTGCGACACTGGTGGCCCATTCGACGACTGCAAGTTCCATCACGGCGGACCTTTCCGTCATGCGGTGCTCGAAGGTGTTCTCGACCCGACTCGCACCATTCAAATCGGTATTCGGGGGGCGGCCGAGTATCACTGGGAGTTCTCTTACGAGTCTGGAATGACTGTGGTTCATGCCGAAGACATACACAACTTAGGCATTGAAGGGATTGTCGCGAAAGCCCGAAAGGTCATTGGCGATGGGCCGGTCTACATTTCGTATGACATCGACAGCCTCGACCCTGCGTTCGCACCGGGAACCGGTACACCGGAAGTCGGCGGGCTGACAGTACGAGAAGCACAGGCAATTCTTCGGGGCTTGGCTGGCCTCAACGTCGTCGGTGGCGATGTCGTTGAAGTTGCGCCGCAGTACGACGCGACGACTAACACCGCCCACGCGGGAGCACAGATTCTCTTCGAGATTCTCAGCCTGATTTGCGCGAGTCGTCGCGCATAAGTGACTAGGGGTCATACGTCGAATACCCCTAGCGACAGCGCGCCTGGTAACCGGTCGACGGGTCCTTGGAAAAGGTTGATGTTCAGCGGACCCGTCCAATCAATAGGATTTTTCGAAAGCATGCTCAGGAAACAGTTGAAGGACCCGTCGTTGCTGCGTCATGAGGCGTACATTGGAGGCGAGTGGCAGAGCTCTTCGGACGGAGCAACCTTTGAGGTCGTGAATCCCGCGAACGGCGAGTCGCTCGGGACGGCGCCGTCGATGAATGGAGAGGACACACGTCGGGTTATCGATGCGGCGAGCGCCGCGTGGCCTGCCTGGCGGAAGACGTCCGCAAATGGCTCGTTCTTGTGCATGACAACGCTGATGACATCGCGCTGATTCTCACTTCCGAGCAAGGCAAGCCCTTGGCCTGCGTATTTCGGGGAAGTTGAACGCCCGTTTCGATGAAGTCGAACAGGCCAGGAGGGAGGTGCTGCGTAGTGCTTAGATTGTACTGCGAGTGTTCGAGATCAGGCTACTTTTTGATCAGGAGCGTTCTTCTTTCGCATCGAATCGCCCTTCAATGCAAGCTTGTGAGCTTGATGGACGAGGCGGTCGAGGATTGCGTCGGCGAGCGTGGGGTCTTGCAGCCATGCGTGCCAGTGTTCAAGGGGCAGTTGGCTTGTGATGATCGTGGATCGCGTGCCGACGCGATCGTCGAGCACTTCGAGCAGATCGTTGCGCGCCCCCTGATCAACGTCCTGCAGTCCCCAGTCATCGAGCAACAAGACGTCCATCTTTGCGAGCTGCGCAAGCCGACGTGTGAAGCTGCCATCGCCGTGGGCGATCTTCAATTCCTCGAACAGTCGGGCGACGCGTACGTACAGCACGGAGAAGCCTTGTCGGCAAGCCTGCTGGCCGAAGGCGCAGGCAACCCATGTTTTTCCGGCGCCAGTTGGCCCCGTCAGGATGAGGTTCTGTGCATTGCGGATCCAGTCACAGCTGGCGAGCGTGGCGACGACACTCTTGTCGAGGCCACGGCTCTGCCGGTACTGGATCAGTTGAAGGAGTTCGATCGTCAGGTTCATGAGAACGAGAGTCAGATCGTCGCGTGGCATCGCATGAACGACGATAGCCGTAAGCTGGCCAAGCTGCCAGGAATAGGGCCGATTACGGCCAGTGCGATGGTGGCCTCAATTGGCGACGCCAAGAGCTTCAAGAGCGGTCGACAGGTAAGTGCCTGGCTTGGGCTGGTGCCCAAGCAAAACTCCACTGGCGGCAAGACCGTGCTGCTGGGGATGAGCAAGAGAGGAGATTCGTATCTGCGGACGCTACTGATTCGGGGAGCGCGTTCAGTGATCTACGCGGCGCAGCGAAAGGAGCGTCCAGACGGTTGGCTGAGCAGGCTACTCAAGCGTCGCAACACGAACGTGGCAGCGGTTGCATTAGCCAACAAGAATGCTCGCATTATTTGGGCATTGCTGTCCAATTGCCGCGAATTCCGCGCCGACTACGCGACGGCTTGAAGTAGCCAACGTAACCCCGCAGAACAGGAGCTCTCTAGATTGCTCAGGTGATCATGAATTGATGACAAAACTGGTAAGAACGTGGCCACGGAAATCTGACTCGCACAGCGATCTAGGAGACCGCGCCAAAGCGGGGGCTGAAGCCTGGTCCCAGCGAATATGGTCGATGGGGAGTTTATAGTGGTCAATGGACTCCGACCCTGCCGATCCGTCTTCTGTTCTCCAGCTGCGCATCAGTCTGCGCGGCGTCAGCCCGTCGGTCTGGCGGCGAGTGTTGCTTCCCGAGCAGATCACGATTGCGCAACTGCATCTGGTGGTGCAGCTCGCCATGGGGTGGAGCGACGAGCACCTGCACCGGTTCATCATCCGCGGATGGCGTTACGGTGGACATCGCGACGGTGCGTTCCAATGCTTCGACGGCCCCGACACCCTGTCGCTGGTGGCGTTTGGCCTGCACGAGCATGAGCGCTTTGGCTACCTGTACGACTTCACCTCGTGGTGGTTACATGACGTGCGCGTCGAGCGGCGCACGTACAACCAGCGGTCAAGGCCGCTACCATGCTGCGTCGCGGGCTCCGGGCGTTGTCCGCCAGAAGACAGTGGAGGCCCCGAGAGATACATGAACGCTCTGGAAGTTCATGGCGAGCACGAATTTCTCGAGTGGATCGAGACTTTGCGCGAAGGCAAGATTGACGTGAACGATCTGCGCGCAGAGGTCGACGAATGGTTGGTCTGGCTGGATCGGGGTTTCGACCGGCGTGCAGCGAATGAGAGGCTGCAGATCCTTGCGCGGTAAGCTCATCGTCCGAGCTACGCCGCCGCGGGAGACTGCGATGCAAATCAGCGTGCAGATTGTGGTTCATACCGAAGTCGACGAACAGGCGAACATTACGGAGATAGCCCGATTCGAACGGGACGGATTCCATGCTGGTTCTCTCGGCTTGCATCTTGAGGGGGCAAAGGCGCTGCTGGGCCGGTTGCAGCGTTCGATGATCGATGCCCAGGCCGCCGAAGCGATCGCCCGAGTGAGCGTGTGTCCGAAGTGCGGCTCCCGTCTGACCGTCAAGGGCCACCATCGCCTGGTCTACCGCTCGGTCTTCGGTCGGCTATCGATCGACAGCCCGCGGTTGTACCAATGCCGGTGCTGCGCAAGCGGGCGCCGATCCGTCAGCCCGCTGGCCGGCTGCCTGCGTGAGCGGACGAGTCCCGAACTGCAGTATCTGCAAACCAAATTTGCCGCGTTGATGTCCTACGGGCTCACCGTCCGGGTGCTCGAAGAGGTATTACCGCTTGAGCATGTGCTCGCGGCTACCACGATCCGCAGACGCGTCGACGCGCTGGGCCGTCGCCTTGACAGCTCTATGGCAACGGTCGCTGTCGAGCAACGGCGATACGTCGATCTGCCTGCCGGCCGGTGTGCTATTCCACAGCGAAGTTCAGTGCGCGCCGTGGGAATCGACGGCGGCTATATCCGCCTGGCCGGGCACAGCGGTCGGCAGGACGGCTGGTTCGAAGTCATCGTCGGAAAATCACTGCGCGATGACGGTCGCGGCCACAGCTTCGCTTACGTTCACACACTCGAGCACGAGCCTGCCGATCGAATGCTCGCCTTTCTTGCGCAGGAGGGCGTCGGTGCGGACCAGCCGGTAACCTTCCTGTCCGACGGCGGCGACACCGTGCGCCGCGCCCAGTTGGACTTTGGCGATTGTGGCGAGAGAGTACTCGACTGGTTTCATGTCGCCATGCGTGTGCAGAACCTCGAGCAGATGATCAAGGGGTTGCCGGAGCGTGACGGACGGCCATCCGTTGACGCGCTGGTCAATGGGTTGCGCAGTGCAAAGTGGCACCTTTGGCACGGTTGCCCTTTTCCGGCGCTGCAGCGCCTTGAAAGCCTGGGCTGGGAACTCGCTCCGGATGGCAGTCCCGCGGAGGTCAGGCTGCTGGCCAAACTGGAGGAGTTCGTCGGTTACCTCGAGAACAACCAGCGCTTTATCGTGAACTACGGAGACCGCTACCGTCATGGCGAGCCGATTACCTCGAGCTTCGTCGAGTCAGCTGTCAATCAGGTGGTCAGCAAGCGGTTCGTGAAGCGACAGCAGATGGCGTGGCAACCGGTTCATGCGCACGGCCTTCTGCAGGTGAGGACAGCAGTTCTGAATGAGCAGTTGCGCTCGTGCTTCGAGCAATGGTATCCGGCGCTCGCTGTCAACGATCATGCTCGCGCTTTCGCGGGATAGAGCCCCCGCTTTGGCTCGGTCTCCAAGACACGGGAGCGTGGCCGCCCCCAAATACCGCGCCCCGAAAACGGAGGCGGCGTGGTCGGGGAGGGGGCGTGTGCCAACTGGATCACGGACGCAAAGAACCGCGACAGGTAACTCATTCGTGACTGACATCAGCGCGACTCCGCCAAGTCGGCCAAATGACCCTGATCGACCCGTTGCTGCCGGCCGAGTCGTCGGGAGATGGCCGACTACCACCCGATGAGGTCGACCGAGGTCGATGTTTTCGCCCAGGTCCGGGCGAAAAACCACGCACTAATTCAGGGCCTGTGCGGCGCGCCGCCACACTACAATTAATCCGTAGCGTCAAATTGCCGCTATGTGATGGGGAACCTCACCCCAGGCGAAAGATTTGGTACGCTCGGCCACCTAATCGTGGCACTGCCTGTTGCAAACTGGTCGCGCTCGACCAGCCGCCGGTGAAGAGCGGCGATGGCTCGACGTTCCTCTGTAAATTTTTTTACGTATCGCCGATACACGTGCTCAACCGCCACCGTCAGAAGATCGGTGCCTGGCTCGGGATGCTTGCCATCCTGCTGAGTGTGGTCGCGCCTGTGGTGTCCCAGGTGCTGCGCGGCGCGCATGGCGATGTCGCGCGTCACGAGCATCATTCCCATCACCATCATGCGGCGGTCGAGGTCGCGTTGGATGCCCATGCCGGGCACCACCATGGCTCCGATTCGTCGTCGCTGTGCGACGCGTGCCCCTATTGCGGACTGTTCGCGCACTCGCCGGCCTTGCCTGGGGTGGCCGTCGCATCGAGCGTCGCGCCGCAGCGCCCTTCCTTTCCTGCCCCCCTCGTCACCGCTGCGTTCCGCCCGTACACGGTGCTGACGCCGGCTCAGCCGCGCGCTCCGCCCGCCTCATCCTGATCTTCGCAGACGTTTTCCAGCCAATGTGGCGATGCCGGTGAACGGCATCGCTGCGCTGGCGCGCACCTGCTCTGCGCCAGCCTGCCAGGACTTCCTCGTCCACACCAGGGGCCGCGTGCGAGGGCGCCTCACCACAATTCGATCAGGATCTGGATATGCGAACCACTCTCAAACGGGGTGCCGCAGCGCTGTGCGCGCTTGCGCCGTGCCTGGTTTCAGTCGATGCGTCGGCCCACGCGGTGGTCGGCGATCGTGTATTCCCTGCCACGCTGGCGGTCGACGATCCCGGCGTCGGCGATGAATTCAACCTAGAGTACGGCCACATCAAGACGCCCAACAGCAATGGCAACGACACGAACATCAACACGGTGTCGTACGAGTGGGACAAGCTGATCACGAAGAATCTCGCGTTCAGCGTCGCGAGCAACTACGCGAGCCTGAACTCGCCGGACGGCAACGCGAAGGGCTGGGACAATTTCACGCTCGGCGTCAAATATCTCGTCTACGCAAACCCGCAGCACGAGTTCATGGCGTCTGTCGGGCTGCTTGCCACGCTTGGCGGCACCGGCGCCACATCGATCGCCAACCCGTTTTCGACCTTCACCCCGACCGTCTATTTCGGCAAGGGCTTCGGCGACCTGCCCGCGTCGCTCGGCTACCTGCGGCCGTTCGCCATCACCGGCACGATCGGCCCGAATCTGACGACCGCGTCATCGGACCAGGGGCCGAACTCGCTCGGCTGGGGCGTCACGCTGCAGTACAGCATTCCGTACCTGCAACAGCAGGTGAAGGATCTCGGGCTGCCCCAGCCGTTCAGCAACCTGATTCCCGTCGTCGAATTCCCGATGAGCACCTGCACGGCAGGCGCGTGCGCCGGACAGACGACGGGCACGATCAACCCCGGCGTGATCTGGATCAATCGCTACGGGCAGTTCGGCGTCGAAGCACAGATTCCCGTCAATCGCGCGACCGGCACGCACACGGGTATCCTGGTGCAAGCCCATATCTACTTCGACGACATTTTCCCGAACTCGATCGGCAAGCCGCTGTTCTGACCTATGAGGAATCCTTCATGAAACTGCATACGACCGCGCGCGGCGCCGTTGCCGCGCTCTTGATCGCTGCCTGTCAGCTCGCGCAGGCGCACGCCTACCCGATCCATGAGGCGCCGGGGGCTGGTTCGACCGTCACGGGCCCGCAAAAGGAAGTCGCGATCGACTTCGACGACGGACTCGAACCCGCATTCAGCTCGATCACCGTCACGGACGCGCAGGGCAAGTCCGTGACGAGCGGCAAGGCTGTTGTCGCCCCGTCGAACAGGAAGCACATGTCCGTTGGGCTCAACACGCTGACGTCGGGCGAGTACACGGTAGCGTGGGTTGCCGTAGCCGATGACGGGCACCGTACGCAGGGCCACTACACGTTCACGGTGAAGTGAGCATGGAGCCGCTCGTCGCCGCGCAGACCGCCGTGGCAGCCGTGCAGAACGTGCTGTTCGCGACGGCTGCGGGCTCCCTCGCGTGCGCCGTGATGGGGAAGCGGAGCGGTATGGGCGCGCCGGCCACACTGCGCGGTTGGCAGGCGGGCCTCGCGCTCGCGTTGGCGCTCACGGG
This sequence comes from Paraburkholderia sp. BR10882, assembly GCF_040948855.1. NCBI lineage: Bacteria > Pseudomonadati > Pseudomonadota > Betaproteobacteria > Burkholderiales > Burkholderiaceae > Paraburkholderia > Paraburkholderia sp. BR10882. The sequence goes on from NZ_JBFPKP010000019.1 coordinate 126,852, forward strand.
CCTCGCATACCTCTGGCTGCAGGCCGCCGTGATGAGCGGCTCGCCATTTGCCGAGGCCGGCCCCGCAGTCATGGCCGTGCTCACGGAGTCGCACTACGGTGTCGCGTGGTCGGTTGGGTTCAGCGGCGCGCTGCTGGCGACGCTGAGCCGCCTCTTCGACCGTCGCGGCCTACCTCTCTTCGCCGCGGGCCTCGTCGCGTGGGCGGCGGGCAAGGCCGCAGCCAGCCACGCAGCCGACGCGGGCGACTTCTCGGTGCGAGAAGCGATCCACGTCGTGCATCTGTGCGCGACGGCGCTTTGGGCCGGCGGCGTGATCGTCGCGGCGGCCGTGCTCCGGCGCTCGCCGACCGCTCATGTAGCGGCCGAAGAAAGGGTGAACTTCTGCGACGAGCTATCGCATTTGGCGACGGCTGCGCTTGTCGTCGTGTTGGTCACCGCTCTCTACAACGTGATGCAGGACACCGCGCAGGCAAATGTCCCGTTTCTCAGCATGGGATGGGGCCGGATATTCACGGCGAAACTCGTGTGTGTCGCAGCGGCCGTGGCATTGGGCGGCTGGAACCGGCTGGTGGTTCTGCCCGATCTGCGCGGGCGGGCGCAGCAGGACGGCCTGGCGTTCATGGCCGCACAAGAGCGCTTCAACGCGTGGCTATCCGTAGAAGCGCTCGCCATGTTGGCCGTTCTCGCATTCGCTGCCGTGCTGGGCCATACACCTCCGGCAGGCGGTTGACGACGCCAGCCCTCGCATTTGCCTGACGTCCATCGCAGCGACGCCTCGTATCCATCCACGGTGCGTGCATTGGGTATCGCCTTGGCTCCCCTGTCCATGGCCCAGGGAACGCGCCGCGTTGGCCCATGACGGGTCTAATGCTTTCCGACCTCGAAGGTCCGCCGATTGAGTAGAACAGCCGTTCGAATGGCCGAGTAGCGGCGATGGCAAACGTCAGTTCCTGGCCGAATTCACGCATTCGCCCTCATAAGACGGCCACCGCGCGCGTGGCCGCCCCTTTGCTCAGTTCGCCATGCGTCGTTGCGCGCCCATCGAGCCGCCTGCTAATCGCGGACAAATTCTTGTCACACACTTTGTCTGCGCCCAGGCCGAGAATTCTCCCGGTTAGTGCCACAATAAGCACGCGTTAGTGCCAGCAATATCCCGTCACGGAGGCGGACGTGGTTCACATCGCAAATACAGCGGTTTGCGCGACGGTGAACGGAATTAACGCATCCCGTTTCTTCCGATATGTTGCGTCGGTTCTTGTTGGTGCGATGTTGGCACCAGGTTCGGCGCAGGCTCAGTCCCTTTCGTTCGACTCATTTGCTGTGCCCTCCGGCAGCGCACCGCACGATGTCGCGCCAGAGCCTGGCGGCACCGTCTGGTACACCGCGCAGGCGCAAGGCGCAGTCGGAAGGTTGGACCCGCGCAGCGGCAAGACCGAGCGGATCCCGCTCGGCAACGGATCGGCGCCGCACGGCGTGATCGTCGGTCCGGATGGAGCAGCATGGATCACCGACGGCGGGCTGAACGCGATCGTACGCGTCGATCCGAAGACACTCGCTGTCGCGCGCTTCCCGTTGCCTGAAGACCGACAGAACGCCAACCTGAACACGGCGGTCTTCGACAAACGGGGGCACCTTTGGTTTACCGGACAAGGCGGAATCTATGGTGAGCTTGACCCGCGCAGCGGCAGCATGCGCGTGTTCGATGCGCCGCGAGGGCCGGGCGCCTATGGCATATGTGTCACCCCTGATGGCAGCTTGTACTTCGCGTCATTGGCTGGCAGCTACCTCGGCCGCATCGATCCGGTGAGCGGCGCGGCGGAGGTCATCGAGCCGCCAACACCGAAACAGGGAGCGCGCCGGGTATGGTCCGATTCAAAAGGACGCGTCTGGATCAGCGAGTGGAACGCAGGAAAGGTGGGAGTGTTTGACCCGGCGACGCATCGGTGGCGCGAATGGAAACTCCCGGGCTCCGATCCGCATGCTTATGCGATATTCGTTGACGACAGAGACATCGTCTGGCTCAGCGAATGGAGCACTAATGCGCTAGTGCGCTTTGACCCAAGAACCGAACGATTCGAGACGTTTGTGCTGCCGCGGCCACACGCGAACGTACGCCAGATGATGGGCCGGCCGGGAGAAGTCTGGCTGTCGGAGTCTGGCACGGATCATCTGCTGCGCTACCGGTCCAGCGCAACGATTGACGGCAGCAAGTGAGACCACTGCAACCGTTGTTCTCTCCAGGCACCTCCAATGACAGACGATTCCGATTCCGATCCCGACAAACTGAAGGGTCCTGGTGGCATGACGCTGCGGCAGATCCACGAACAGGTACGCAAATCCGTCCAGCGGGATCGCGAAGCGCAGCCCGCGCCCAACGCGCCCACGCCTAAAAGCCGATGGCATCGGTGGGTACGGTACGTATGGGGCCGCAGCGGGCGACGCTAGCTGCTGACAGGCAGCCTGTGAGTGCCACTGACCGGCGGCTCGACTGTTTCCGCCGTCATGCGCTCGCATGAATGTCTGCTACGACGCGGATTGCGGTCGTTGCGGATGCGAGCGTGTGCGTCGCCTTGTGGCCGATCACTGCGCAACGCGGTCGACGTTCGTCGACCCGATATAGATAGTCCGTTCCGCTTTCGTTGATACTTGTTGCACTGGCAGCTTGCTGCCAGTGCAGGCGGAACATGCACCCGCGGGCTACGAATAAGTCGACCCAAACGCCTGGACGTTTGCCGCTTTAGCTTCGAGTCCGCGGGTGCGCTTGCGCTCGTCAACGAATACTCAGGGTTCGCCGTCGCACCGCCCATCACTCTCAGGGGTTCACATGTCACCTCTATCGGATCAGCACTTCGCTGCGTATGTCGGCATCGACTGGGCAGACACCAAACACGATATCTGCCTGCAGGCGGTAGGAGGATAAGAGACGCGAGTTCAGTTGCATTCCTCACCAGGCCACACAATTGATCAATGGGCGAAGTCGTTACATCAGCGCTTTGGCGGCCCGATCGCGGTTGCCCTGGAACTGGCCCAGGGACTGATCGTCTCCGCCTTGCAAAAGTACGACTTCTTCACACTGTTCCCAATCAATCCATCGACGCTCGTCAGGTACCGTGAGGCATTCAAGCCGAGCGGAGCCAAGGACGATCCCACCGATGCTGGACTGGCACTCGAGCTGCTGTTGCGCCATCCCGAGCGATTTGCTCCGCTCAGACCGCAGAGCGCAAGCATGCGTTCCCTAATGACCCTGATCGAGCAGCGACGTGAACTGGTTGGTGCGATTCACTAATCGCTTGTGCAATACGCTCAAGCAGTATTATCCGCAGGCGCTGGAATGGTTCGAGCATATCGACACGGTGCTGTTCTGCGACTTTATTGCCCGGTGGCCCACACTATCAGCGGTCAGGCACGCTCATCTGAAGATTCTTGAGGCATTCTTCCATTCGCATAACTGCCGGCGACCTCGACTGACCGAAACGCGTCTGGAGTCGATCCGCTGCGCGAACTCACTTACCGACGATCCCGGTGTCGTCTCACCGTGCCGGTTACACGCCCTGACACTCGCAGCGCAGCTTCGCACGGTACTCAGCGTGACGCCCGTGCGGCTTCTGGCGGGGCTCGTCGAACTTTATGTGTCGCTCGAACTGTGCGAAGCGCTGATGCTCGCGTTCGCCGCCGAGAACGAGGCACGCGTACGCGCAGGGCTCGCCGCGCGCACGAATGTGCAAGAGCCGTTGGCCAGCCTTTCGCAACAGCATCGTGCGATGCGCCAGGACGAGATCACCGCGGAGATCGTCGAGCTGACCACGGGACGTGAGGCGGCGCGGCGCGCGATGAATTGATCGACATCAGCTGCGCGGCGTTGCGCCGAGCGATGCTTGAAGCGGCGCAACGAGCAGAACGCTCGCCAGGAGGCGGTGATGAAATCCGATGAAGTATTGAGAGACGAGGTGACATGCGAACTCGCGTGGGATCCTGAGGTGGATGTCTCGCGCGTCGATGTCGGTGTTCAGGACCGTATCGTAACGATATCGGGCACGGTAGCACGGCTACGCGCAAAAAATGGCCGTCCAGCGCGCTGTCGAGCGTGTGGCCGGATGCCGGGCAGTCGTCATTGACCTTACGGTTTCCCTGCCGCCCAGGGTTCAGCATTCGGATGTCGATCTTGCCGAAGCCATCATGGCTGCACTGCGCTGGCAGGCGGGTCTCGCCGAGACCCAGGTTCACGTCGAGGTGGAGCGCGGCTGCGTCACGCTCGTTGGCGACGTGGAATGGGGCAACCAACGCAATCTGGCAGAGAGAGTGGTGAGCCGCATGCACGGTGTGATGGGCGTGGTCAACCGGATTGCCGTGCGCAACAGCGACGCCGTGGCTCACGTTGCCGAGCATATTTCGGCGGCTCTGGCGCGCCGCGCACAGCGGGAGTTCGCGGGCATTCATGTCACGGTCCAGGATGGCGTAGTGACGCTGAGCGGCAAGGTTTCGTCGTTGCGTGACTGGCGTGCGGCATGCGGCGCCGCCTGGGCGACGTGTGGCGTGCGCCGCGTCGTGGACGAGCTGGTCGTCGAGTAAATCGGGGAACGGGCAGGACGATCCTCGCATGATTGACGTGTGTCAATCGGATAGCGGCTGGCGCGCGCACGGTGAACCTGTTCGTGCAGCGGTTTTTTTTAAAAGGAGCCACCGCCATGCAGAAACATCTGATCGTGATCGCGCATCCATTGGAAGACAGCTTCACGATGAGCGTCACGTGTGCTTATCTGGGGGAACTGGTTCGCATGGGCCATGACGTGCGTATTCATGACCTGTACCGCCTGGGGTTCAATCCCGTGCTGTCCGCCGATGAATTGACCGAGGGAAGCGACGTGCACGTTCGCATGGCCGACGTCGTGATCGCGCAGAAAGACGTGCTTGCCGCGGACGTCGTGACGGTCGTCTATCCCCTGTGGTGGATGGCGATGCCGGCGATGATGAAGGGATATATCGACCGCGTGTTCAGCCGGGGCTTCGCGTACGAGACCCAACCGGACGGCGTGCACGGCTTGCTGTCGGGGCGCCGCGCTGTCGTGGTGACGATCTCGGCCGCTCCACTGGCGTCGTTTGTGCAGGACGGCCGGTGGCAAGCGATGCAGCTGCTGCAGGACACGCACGTTTTCCGCGCATCCGGTTTCGATGTGATCGGGCACCTGCATTTCGACGAAGTCGGCCCGGCAATGCCACCCGCTACGGCCTCCGCCAACCTCGCGCGGGTGCGTGAATTCGTTCGCGGACATTTCGCTTCGGTACCGGCGGCGTGAAGCCTGGCTGAAACGAAACGGCAGCGGGGCGAAATGAGGAGTGGACTGCAATGAAATCGGATCTGGAACTCAAGCGTGACGTAGAGGCCGAGGTCGCATGCGACCGGTCGATCCAGCCGGCGACACTCGGCGTTGAGGTGTCGAACGGCGTAGTAACGCTGTCGGGGCATCCGGCGAGCTATGCGGCCAAGGTCGCTGTGCAGAGGGCGACCGCCCGGGTGGTTGGCGTGCGCGGGATCGTCGTGGAGATGGAGGTGCGTCTGGCGCTGCACGATTTGCGCAGCGACGAAGACATTGCGAATACGGCGGGCGCGATTCTTGAATGGACCGTCGGCGTCAACAGCCTGGACGTACAGGTCGAGGTCGAGAAGGGCTGCGTCACGCTGCTCGGCGAGTGCGATTGGGGGTATCAGAGCCACGCCGCGCAGCAAGCAATCGCGCATTTGCTCGGTGTGACGGGCGTGAACAACAAGATCCGCATTCGCGGCGCGACCTCGGCCGAAGACATCGCACGCGGAATTCGCGCCGCGATCGGGCGCCACGGCGAGCGGGAAGCGAAGCACGTGGACATCAAGATCGAGGGGGACACGGTCATCCTGACCGGAAAGGTCGCTTCGCATGCCGAGCGCAAGCTCGTCTACGGCGCGGCCAAGGCGACGCCGGGCGTGCACACGATCGTCAACCTTCTGAGCGTCGAATGAACCAGGGGCCACCGCCATGTATCACTTCTTCCGCCGGTTTGAACGCCTTGCGTTCGGCATCGTGACAGCCTCGGCCATCGTCTGCGCAGGCGTTCTCGCTGTCCACCGGTTCGGTGACGCGCTGGTGGCGGACCTCTTGCCCCAGCATGCCGGGAGCGCGGGCGTCCCGTTCGCACTCGTGTGTGAAGAGGGGAGCCACGTTGGCTCGTGCGAACAATTGCTCGCCGTAAGGAAGGATGTGCAATGAACGCTGCCACGCTTTGTACACGCGAAGTCGCCACCTGCGACCCGCAAACATCCATCGTCGAAGCCGGGGCGAGAATGCGCGCGCTGGACGCCGGAGATCTGGTGGTGGTGCAAGACAAAATGGGCGTGCGCGTGCCCCTCCGCGTGCTGACCGATCGGGACATCGTGCTGGCCGTGGTGAGCCCGCACGCGAAGGCGGGCGAGCTGTACAGCCGGCGACGTGATGTCGACACCCGCGTTGGTCGCAGATGGCGCCGACGATATCTGGCTGCTCGCGAAGCGCATGCGCCTGCATGGTGTGCGCCGGTTGCCCGTGACCGGCGAAGACGGCGGCTTGATCGGCGTCGTTTCGCTCGACGATCTGCAGCTCGCACGGCGTGCGCCGATCTCAACCTGTGCGATTGCCGCGCGAGACATGCGTGCCGACGCGGCGGTCGAGAAGGTTTCCCGCTTCGTGCTGACGATCAAGGACGCACTCGGCGCGCGCGAGCGTGAGGCAGCGGCCAGATGAACCGCGCCCGGGAGCCTGGTATGCGCGCGCAGCGTTTCGATTGCGTCCTGGTCATCAAGGCGATCACCGAACGAGTGAGTCCGCGCATCTTTCGGGTGATCGCGCTGCCGGCTCCTACGGAGCGCGAGAAGTCGCAAATGTACGTACAGCGCTATCTGCCTCATCTGCCGGCCGCGGGCGAAGTGGCGATATTCGGTCGCAGCTGGTACAACCGCGCGGGCGTCGAACGGGTCATGGGATTCTGTACGGACGACCAGTTCAGGTCGTTCCTGAAAGACGTGCCGCTCGTCGAAAAGGCAGTCATCGACTCAGGCGTGATTCTGCTTAAGTATTGGCTCGAGGTGAGCCAGGAGGAACAGACGCGGCGTCTGGAGGCGCGCATTCACGACGCGCGCAAGACGTGGAAGCTTTCCCCGATGGATCTTGAGTCCTATCACCGCTGGTATGACTACTCGAGAGCGCGCGATGACATGTTCGTCGCAACCGACACCGAATTCTCGCGATGGTTCGTCGTGAATTCGAATAACAAGAAGCCGCGAGGCTCAACGTAATCAACGACTTGTTAAGCAGATGGTATGGACGCCTCCCCCCGGAAACGGGCCGTCGTGGAAGTGACGGACCGGGCGCGGGAGACTTGGCACGCGTCGGTCTGCGTATGCCAAAGTAAGGGTGCTCGTCAACCGCGCGTCAAGGA